>DASYZW010000808.1:0-6123 GCA_035945915.1 Verrucomicrobiia bacterium
GCTCATGCCCGAACCATACCGGCGCCGGCATGAGACCTACCTCAAAAATTATCGGGAATCAGGCGTCGCTAAAATTATCGGCATCGGCCGCGAAGTCACCGGCCGGCGCAAAGATGGCACTCTGTTCCCGATGGACCTGTCTGTGAGCGAAGTGAATCTGCCGGGCCGCCGGATGTTCACCGGATTTGTTCGCGACATCACTGAACGAAAGGCCGCCGAGAAAGCGCTCTCGTATCACACGGTATTGGTGGAATCTTCCGATGATGCGATCATCGGCAAAACCCTCGAAGGCGTTATCACCAGCTGGAACCGCGGTGCGGAGCATGTTTTCGGCTATTCACGAAAAGAAATGATCGGCAAACCCATCAGCCTGCTTATCCCGGAAGACCGCCAGGCCGAAGAACCGGGCATTCTCGCGAAAATCAAACGCGGCGAGTCGGTCGACCACTATGAAACCCTGCGACGTCGTAAGGACGGGAAACTGATTGATATTTCCGTCACGGTATCTCCCATACGCGACATCGACGGCAGTATCATTGGCGCATCCAAGGTCGCGCGTGATATCACTGAACGCAAGCGCCTGGAACGGGAAATTATCGAAATCAGCAATCGGGAGCAGCAACGCATCGGGCAGGACCTGCACGACGGCTTGTGCCAGGAGCTGACCGGCATCGAATTAATGTGCCAGGTCCTCGAGAAAAAGCTCGCCTCCAAATCAAATGCCGAGGCCCGCAAGGTCGCGGAAATCGGCGATCATATTCGCGAGGCGATTGGGCATACCCGTAAACTGGCGCGGGGTCTTTTTCCCGTCGAACTGGAAATGAACGGCTTTGTGTCGGCTTTGCACGAACTGGCGGCGCATACTGAAAAATTGTACAAGGTCGAATGCCGTTTCAAATGCGACGCCACAGTCTCCATCCGGGACAATGTGGCTGCGACCCATCTGTACCGAATCGTCCAGGAAGCCATCCACAACGCAGTGCGGCACGGCAAGGCCAAGCGCATTCTCATTTCTTTAAAGCCCGGCCGTGATAAGGTAGTGCTGACGGTTTCGGATAATGGAATCGGTTTCTCAAACCGGGCGCGGAAAGGTTCCGGTATGGGGCTATACACGATGAAATATCGAGCCGGGGTTGTTGGCGCAACATTGCAGGTCCAATCCGACGGAAGGGAAGGCACGGCGGTCACGTGCATATTTAGCAAACACTTATGAACAAAAAATCCGCGCCGCGGAAGAAGCGCATTTTTATTGTGGACGATCATCCCATGATGCGGCAGGGGCTGGCCCAGCTCATCGGCGCGGAACCGGACCTGATGGTCTGCGGCGAGGCGGAAGACGCCGGACGCGCCCTGGACGCGGTCGGCGCGTTGAAGCCCGACCTCGTGCTCGCGGACATTTCATTGCCAGGCAAGAATGGACTGGAGTTAATCAAGGATCTTCAGGCCATGCAGCCCGGCCTCCAAGTCCTCGTGATTTCCATGCATGACGAATCCCTGTACGCCGAACGGGTGCTGCGGGCCGGCGGGCGGGGATACATCATGAAGCAGGAAGGTGGAAAAAAATTGATGCAGGCCATGCGCCAGGTCCTGGAAGGAAGGATTTACGTCAGCGAAAAAATATCAGCGGGGATTTTGGAAACTTTGTCCGGCAGCCGCGCCGGAACGCAGAGCTCGCCGATGGAGACATTGAGCGACCGGGAGCTGGAAGTCTTCCAACTTATCGGCCAGGGCAAAGGCACGCGGGACGTCGCGGACGCGCTCCACCTGAGCGTCAAGACCGTGGACGTTCATCGGGCAAACATTAAGGCAAAACTAAAACTCAACTCCGCTTCAGAACTCATACGCTACGCGGTCCGATGGACTGAATCACAAGGAGGGGGCGGAAGTTAGCGCCGGTTTTGGCGCGAATGCCCGGTCGGGGTGTTCGCTCCAGAAACAAACCGCGTCATTCGCCACAGTTGACGTTCTGCAGTCTTCGAGAATCATTTTGGATCTGCCGCTCACGGCCAAGGCGAGCCAGCGTCTCAAACAATATCTTTTCCCGCTCGCCATTTAGCTTTGCCAAACGATAATGCGTCCATTTCCCATCGCGCCGGGCCTCCACCAGTCCAGCCCTCTTCAAATAGGCCAGATGCCGGGAAATTTTCGGCTGATTCGTTTTCAGGACTTCCTGCAAATAACAGACGCACACCTCCCGGCTCTTAATCAGGCTTAACAGGCGCAGTCGGGTTTGATCGGAGAGCGCTGAAAAAAATTGTGCAAGATCGCGCATAAATAAATATATACGCGTTGACATATGGGAAAACAAGCGTAAGATGCATACGGATTAGCGTATGCGATAATCCCCGATCCATGACTGCAGAAAGCAAAACAAAAAAACGCCTGGGTTTTTTCGAGCGTTATCTGACGCTCTGGGTTTTTCTTTGCATGGTGGTCGGGGTGACGCTGGGCAAATGGATGCCCGCTCTGACCGAGTCCCTGAGCCAACTTCAGTTTGGCCGGGGTTCCCGGGTCAACATCCCAATTGGCGTCCTTCTCTGGCTCATGATTTACCCGATGATGCTGAAGGTGGATTTCGGCGCAGTTGCCGGCATCGCCCGGAAACCGGGAGGATTGATGGTCACCTTGTTTGTCAACTGGCTCGTTAAACCGTTCAGCATGGCGTTTCTTGCGTGGCTTTTTATGCGGCATATTTTCGCAGCCTGGATCGGGCCGGAATTGGCGAAGAATTACAGCGCCGGGCTCATCATCCTGGCCGCCGCGCCGTGCACCGCAATGGTTTTTGTGTGGAGCTACCTCACGGACGGCGATCCCGCTTACACTCTAGTTCAGGTGGCGGTAAATGACATCATTATGCTTGTGGCCTTCGCGCCAATCGTCATGTTTCTTTGCGGCGTGGCGCACGTGGCGGTTCCGGCCAACGTGCTGATTACTTCCGTCGTCGTATTTATTGTGATTCCCTTGGCGGCAGGCTGGCTAACCCGTGCCGTATTGCTGAAATCCCGCGGCCAGGAATGGTTTGAGGCGCATTTTCTGCCGAAATTTCATCCCATCATGATTGTGGCATTGCTGCTGACACTGGTTTTAATTTTTGCCTTTCAGTCAAAAAATCTCACATCCCGCTGGCTGGCGGTGTTGCTTTTGGCCGTCCCCATCGTCATTCAGGTCTATTTTAATTCAGGTATAACCTATCTGCTGATGCGAACACTCCGCGTGGAGCACAATATCGCTGCGCCGGGTTCGCTGATTGGGGCAAGCAATTTCTTCGAACTGGCCGTGGCAGTGGCCATTACTCTATTCGGCCCGGATTCACCGGCGGCGCTGGCGACGGTCGTCGGCGTGCTGGTGGAGGTGCCGGTAATGCTCTCGGTCTGCAAACTGTGTAACGAATCACGCGGTTGGTACGCTCGTCAACCGTCAACCACAAAGGCATATGAACCTGTCTGAATTTAAGAAAACATTGTCAAAAAGCGCCTCACGAACTATTCGCTTCATTCTGCCAATAGGCAGCAAAATTCCACCCCATGCCCATGTCACAGAAGTGGCGCGCATCGACAAACAATACATTGATTGCGGTGGAACGCGCCGAACCGACACGGTGTGCCGGCTCCAAACATGGTTCCAGGATGACACGGATCACCGGCTAACAGCGGCAAAATTGTCATCCATTCTGGAAAAGTCCGAATCATTTTTCGACAAGGAAGACCCCGAAGTTGAGGTCGAGCATGAAGCTCCGTTCATCTCCCATTTCCCAATCGAAAAAATCGAAACAGACGGGGACACATTAATGGTGCATCTGGGTGTGAAGCACACGGCTTGCCTGGCGGAAGATCGTTGCCTTCCTCCGAATCTCAACAAACCGTATCAATTTAAACTTTCGCCAAAAGGCAAAGAAAAGAAATGCTGCTGCTGAACAAGAATATGAAATCAAAGGTCCTGTTTATCTGTATCCACAATAGCGCCCGCAGCCAGATGGCTGAGGCGTTTTTAAACCAAATCTGCGGCGCGCATTTCGAAGCCCACAGCGCCGGGCTCGAACCGGGAAAGCTGAACCCGATTGTTGTCGAAGCCATGAAGGAAATTGGGATTGATATTTCGAAGAACCAGACAAAAGCGGTTTTCGATATATTTAAATCGGGCAAAATATTCAAGTACGTCATCACTGTTTGTGACGAAGCGAGCGCGGAGCGGTGCCCGATTTTCCCCGGAATTACCCAGCGTCTCCATTGGAGTTTTCCGGACCCCTCGTCCATTCAGGGAACACACGAACAAAAACTCGAACGAATTCGGGAAATTCGCGATACGATCAAAGCGCGGGTCGAAGCATGGTGTGAAGAGGCCTGCGCGGTCACAACCTGACATTCCGCGTCCCTCTACGCGCGCGACGAAAGCGATCTCTTTAAGCTCGCTTGGCTTCGTGAATTTCAAGTAATTAAACCTACCGCGCTTGTAAATGTCGGCTCACCCGTTTTTGTTATTTCTACTACAAAAATTGGCTGATCCCGTGAAAAACGGCTTGAAATTGCTTCAAACCCGCAAAAGAGGGGCGCCAGGCAGGAAAAGAAAAGCAGCCGAAACCGCGACCATTGCGGAAGGGCGCGCCTGAGAGGAGCCGAATTAAGAGCCTTTAAAACCTTCTGCCATTGCAATCGCTTTGCGCATGGCCATGGATTTGTTCACGGTTTCCTGAAACTCATTTTCCGGCGTGGAATCATTTACCCATCCGCCGCCGGCCTGGACGTAAGCATGGCCATCCTTGATCAACGCCGTGCGAATTGTGATGCAGGTATCGAGGTTTCCGTTGAATGAAAAATAGCCGACGCACCCGGCATACGGACCGCGCGCGGTCTGCTCGAGTTCAGAAATAATTTGCATGGCGCGGATTTTCGGCGCGCCGCTCACAGTGCCGGCCGGAAATGTGGCGCGCATCAAATCGTATGGCGTCTTGCCTGGCGAAAGCCTGCCTTCAACCTGGGTGACGATGTGCATCACATGGCTGTAGCGCTCGATCGCCATCAACTCTTTCACTTGCACGCTTCCGAAATCGCAGACGCGTCCAATATCGTTGCGCGCCAGGTCCACCAGCATGACATGCTCGGCGCGTTCCTTCGGGTCGGCCAGCAATTCTTTTTCGAGCTCCAGGTCTTCCTCGGGGGTCTTTCCGCGCCGCCGGGTCCCGGCGATCGGACGGATTTCGACTTTGCCGTCTTCGCAACGCACATGAATCTCAGGCGAGGCGCCGACCAGGGAGAAGCCGTCAAGCTCGAGCAGAAACATGTATGGCGACGGATTGATGTGCCGGGCGGCCCGGTAGATATCCAGCGGCGCCGCCGTGACCGGCGCTGAAAAACGTTGCGAACCGACCACCTGGATAATATCGCCCCCGGTAATATACTTTTTAGCGGCCTCAACATTGGCGAAAAGCTTTTCTTTCGACTGATTGGATTCGAACTCCGCCGCAGGCATGTCGCCGGCCACAGTCACCGCTTTCTGTTCACTCGGCTGTTCCAGGAGCGAAATAATCCGGTCAATTTCGCTGGTCGCGTTTTCGTACGCTTCGGCCGAACTATCGGCATCGTCCAAAATGGCGTTTACCAAAACCGTAATCGTCTGCGCCACACGATCAAAAATCAAAAGTTGGTCGGCGATCAGGAAGTAAATGACCGGGGTCTTTAACTCATCACGCGCCGGCCGCGGCACGACCGGTTCGATGTCGTGAATATATTCGTACCCAATCACTCCCACGGCTCCCCCCGTAAACCGCGGCAAACCCGGGACGCTCACCGGACGAAATCGGCTCATAATTTGCGCGACAACTTCCAGGCCGTCATGAACGGTCCGCTCTCCGGATTTTCCAACCGTGAAGGTTTCCACGGTCTTTCCGTTCTCCAACACCTCCACGCGATTTTCGATTTGCCGGATGACTGACCGGGGATTGCAGCCGACAAATGAATAGCGCCCGATATGCTCGCCGCCCACGACCGATTCGAACAAAAACGATTCGCCCTGGCCCCGAATTTTCTGATAAGCCGAAAGCGGCGTTTCAAAATCCGCAAGAATGCGGCGCGTGACCGGGATTAAATTGCCCCGTTCCGCCAGCTTCAGAAATTCATCCTGCGTCGG
>DASYZW010000809.1:0-1830 GCA_035945915.1 Verrucomicrobiia bacterium
AGACCCCGTGGAGGCTCAAACTCGCCAACGTGGTCATGCGCGATCCGGCCAACTGGTGGCGCACCGTCGAGATTGACCAGGGCAGCCGCGATGGATTGGTGGCAAATCTTCCGGTTTTGACGGCGGACGGCCTGGTCGGGCGCATTTCATCGGTCGGTTATACCCGGTCGCAGGTCATTTTAGTCGGTGACCCGAAATGCAAAGTATCGGCATTGGTCGAAGATCCCGCGCAGGACACCGGCATCTTGAGCGCCAGCGGCCCCCTGGATAATTCGCTGGCGGACCTCACCTATCTTTCCGGCACGGCGGACCTGAAACCCGGCCAGCAGGTCGTCACCAGCGGAATCGGCGGAGTCTTCCCCAAAGGCATTCCCCTGGGACAGGTCGTGGATTCGCGCCCGGTCGATTTTGGCCTTTATACGGAAGCCCGCGTGAAACTGAATGCCAACCTGGGTTCTCTCAATGAAGTATGGGTCCTGACTGTCCATTGATTTGATGAAAGCGTTCAATTCCATCCTGGTGCTGGTTGCCGCGTTTTTCGTGGTGTTCGCCGAGGCGGTCGTCGCCGCGCCGCGCCATTTGCTGGGCGCGCAAATTGACCTGCTGCCCGCGCTTGTCGTGTATGCCGCGCTCGAAACGAACATCGTGGTGGTGTCGCTGCTGGCGATCCTCGGCGGCCTTTGGTTTGATTCGCTTTCGGCAAATCCGCTGGGATTGACGATTTTGCCGCTGATTGCCGTGGGCTTCCCGATTTTCCTGCAGCGGGACCTGATCCTGCGGGAGTTGCCGTTCGCCCAGGTGATTTTGGGCGGCATTGCCAGCGCCGTCATTCCGCTGTTGGCAGTCTTGTTGCTGCTCACCGCCGGCCAAAAGCCGTTGCTGGGCTGGGGCTCGCTCTGGCAATGGATCGTGATGACCGCCGGCGGCGCCGCGGCCACGCCGGTTTTTTTCACCGTTTTTGAATGGTGTGATGACGCCCTGGGCTACAAGCCCCGGACCGAAACCAGCTTCCGCCCGGACCGCGAAATATTGCGCGACCGGAAGAAAATGTAACGAACGAGTCGACCGACCATGCTGATTTTTGACGAACTGAAAAAGAATGATCCGCAGCTCCGCTTTGTGGCGGCGGCGCTGGCGGGCGGCTTTTTCATTTTGTTGGCCGGCCTGTGGTGGGTCCAAATTGTTTCATCGAACGAATACAAAAGCCATTTGGAGACGCAATCCTACCGGACCATCCGGATCCCGGCCATGCGCGGCAAAATTCTCGATTGCCAGGGCCGCGTGCTCGCCGAAAACAGTCCGCACTATAACTTGAGCCTCTACTTCGACGACCTGAGCGGCGAATTCCAGGCCGAGTACGCGAAGATCCGTCCCGCGCGGGCCGTTAAAGCTTCCTACCCGGCGTGGGAGTTTTGGAAACGGTCCGGCGGCGCGCAAAAATCCGCGCCGCTGACCCGCAAACAAATTTCCGCGCTGCAATGGCAGGCGCGCTACGATGTCGCCGACGATGTGATTTCCAAAATGTCACAGACGATCGGGCGGCCGCTGACATTTGATTACAAGAGTTTTGCCCGCGCCTACGAATCCAGCCTGTATGTGCCATACCCGATCGCGCAGGGCCTGGACCCGGCGGAAGTGGCGCGGTTTGAAGAGAATTATTCCGGCGCCATGGGTGTGGATTTGGACGTGCAAACGACGCGCGTTTATCCCCTGGGCAAAACGGCGGCGCACGTCCTGGGTTACGTGACCAAGGATGACAGTTCATCCGACGATGAAGAGGCCATTTTCAATTATCGGCTTCCTGACTTTCGCGGGGTGATTGGAGTGGAA
>DASYZW010000810.1:0-4530 GCA_035945915.1 Verrucomicrobiia bacterium
GAGTGGATTTGTTTTCAACCTGACGTTTGCGACCAACTTCAGTTATCACATCCAGGCAACGACAAACCTGGCGGCAAACCCGGTGATCTGGGCGAACATCACAAATTTCACGGCCACGAATATTTCAATGACCTTCACCGACCGCGCCGCATCCGGCTATCATGCGCGTTATTACCGTGTGATCTCGCCGTAGAGTGAAGACGCCGTTGTTACCGCAGGCTTTAGAATGCTGGCAGAAGTTCGCGTGATTGGCGGAATCCAAGCCAGCGAATCGGTCACGGTCATCGCGCCCCTGGTTCCGATGGCCATCACAAAGTTGGTTCCCGGTTGCAGGGTGATCGGCCAGGTGTAGATGCAATTGGTGCTCATCACCCGGCCCTTCGATGCGCCATTCAAATAAAGAGTCACTGAATCACAATTGGCATAGACCTTCGCCGTGATGGTGTTGGTAAAACGATTCGTGAAAGTGTGCCCGGTGATGTAAACCATCGGGTCCTCTGTCCAATTGGCTTTGTAATAGTAAAAGGCGTCCTTGCGCGTCTGGCGGTCGTAGGTCACCAACCCTTTGTCGTTTCGCCCCGGCGTATCGCCTTCATGCCGGGCATCCGAGGCAAAGTCAAAAGACGTCCAAATCAGCTTGCACCACAGGAACGGGCGCGCCGCCATCAATTGCCAGTTTGTCTCGTGAACGATGTTCTGCCATTCCTCGGGATGGAAAGGAACATTGGTTTTTTCGGGAAACGTGGGGTTCTCGGTATGCTGACAAATACTCCCTCCGGCGCCGTACTCGCTGATTCCAACGCAGCGCCCGGGGTATTTTTTATGGACTCTGTCCGCCCACGCAGCAATCCCGTCTAGCGGACGCGAATACCAGCCGTAATACCGGTTGAAGGCAATGACCTGCGTGTAAAAAGTGGATGGATCGTTGTCGCTGGCGTTTGCCCCGGCGGTGGAAAGCCGGGTTGGATCTTCCTGTGCGACCAATTGTGTTTCGCGGCTGATGAGCGCGGTTGGCGATGGTCCACGGTGAAGTGTGACTTCATTGTAAACGCTCCAGAACAGGATGGACGGATGGTTGTATTGTTGCCGGATCATTTCCCGCAACTGCTGTAATGTGTTCGTGTAAAACGCGGGCGACCGAGCGATGTAATCAATCAACGGGATTTCGCTCCAAACACAAATCCCATTTTGATCGGCTAGTTGATAGGTATAGTTGTTATGCTGGTAATGAGAGAGACGCAGGAATGTGGCCCCGATTTCCTTGAGAAATAGGAAATTCGTGTCGCGTTGGGAATCCGTCAGCGCCGAGCCGCAGTTCAGCCAATCCTGGTGCATATTTACGCCGTGCAAGTCGTAGTGTTCGCCATTGAGGAAAAATCCGTTGGTCGGATCTACTTTGTAAAAGCGGAAGCCCAGCGGCTGTGCCACAACATCCACAATACCTGTGCTGTTCCATAATTCCACAAAAGCGTGGTAAAGATAAGGGTCTTTAAGTCCGTTCCAGAGGTGGGGATTGTCGATGACGGCGGTGGCAATAACATTAGAAGCCGATGAGGGCTGGATTGTAATCTGATTGATCATGGTCGTGACGACATTGGTTGCGGCATCGGTGACAACGGCCCGAACGGTCATCATCTGCGCGGTGGCGGTGGAGTTGGAAACGACCGTGGTCACCGAAAGATTTGCCGAACTGGCGCTGACATGCGTCGCCGCCAGATAAACTCCAGACGAAGCATAGTCCATCGGTGAAATTTGGATCGGCGCGGTTACCAACAAATGAACATCGCGGTAAATCCCGCCCCAAAACGTAAAGTCAGCGTCCAAAGGCGGAACATTCGTATTCACGGCGTTATTCACACGCACGGCGAGCACATTGTCTTCGCCGAGGTGAACATACGGCGTAATATCGAACACGAATGCCGCGAACCCGCCGGCATGTTCGCCGAGGTAAACGCCATTGAGATAAACATCCGTAACCAGTGAAGCGCCGTCGAATTTCAAAAAGAAATGGCTGTTCGTATAGCTCATGGCAGGGGTGAAATGGCTGCGATACCATGCCGGTCCCTGGTAAAATTTTGAAGGCGGATACGATTGGCCGTCGGGAATGTCCCACACATGCGGCACCGTCACATTCGTCCATGAAGAATCATCGAAACCCACTGCCTGCGCGCCGGTAATGTCCTGCTGTATGAATCTCCAGCCGAAATCCAGGTTAATATCCGCCCTTGCATTGGCGGGCGGCGCATAGATTTGCGCGCACAAATGTGCCGAGATGAGGGCGATCGCTGCCAAAGTTGCCGAGAGGCGGACCATCCGTCGAGTGCAATAAAGTTGCATAATAATAATTGTTTTCTTTGACCCGTGCCGGCGTTTTCTGCCCTCGCTGAATGGTAACGACAGTCTCATTGGCACGCAAGAAAGGCAGTAGCAGGAAAACAGTCACCCGGTTGTCCACGCACGCGGGCGCAACGAGTGTAGTAGGACGCCCAACCGTCCCGCGAAAACAGATTCCGCGCGCTTCACGCGCGGTGACATCGCAGCGCGATGTCCCTGCCGCCGGATGCGCCGAGACCTAATGATTGAAAAACGCTTTCAAATAGCTTTCAATTCAACGGGAGCGACCGCTACCAAAATCCCAGTCCATGCCGTTGAAACGTTTATTGAAAGAATCGTCTCTGACCCTGGCAGCAATGAGCCTGGGTTACGGTGTCGTTCAACTCGATGTCACCATCGTCAATGTGGCGGTCAACGCCATCGGCGCATCTTTCCACGGCAATATGGCAGCGCTGCAATGGGTGGTCAGTTCCTACACCATCACGTTTGCCGCGTTCATCCTCTCAGCCGGCGCATTGGGAGATCGGATTGGAGCCAAACGGGTTTTCATCGCCGGTTTCGCCCTCTTTACGGCTGCCTCGGTGGTGTGCGCCGCGGCGCCGACACTTGCTGTGCTGATTGCCGCGCGCACGGTCCAGGGCATTGGCGCGGCCGTGCTCGTGCCAAATTCACTGGCGTTGCTAAATCACGCATACGCCGATGCGCGGGAACGGAGTCGCGCGGTCGCGTTTTGGGCCTCAGGCGCGAGTTTTACACTCACACTTGGCCCGTTGGCGGGCGGCGTCCTGATCCATTTATTTGGATGGCGAAGCATTTTCCTGGTAAACTTGCCCCTTGGGCTCCTCGGACTATGGCTGACGGCGCGTTATGCAAAAGAAACCCCAGGCAATGCCGTTCGCCGGATTGATTTGCCCGGACAAATTTCCGCGGTTTTGGCCCTGGGTTTGTTTGCCAGCGTTTTGATCGATGGCGGTCAAGCCGGGTGGACACATCCGCACGTATTATTCGGATTTACCCTGGCGATGACGGTTGCCGCGGTATTCATTGGCATCGAATATTGGTCGGATCATCCGATGCTCCCGCTGGGCATGTTCAATAATCGGACTTTTCGCGCCAGCACCATTACCGGTGTGCTTGTGAATATTGCGTTCTACGGCCTGATCTTTGTCTTCAGCCTCTATTTTCAACGGGTGCACCAGCTCTCGCCTTTGTGGACCGGCCTTGGATTTGTGCCCATGACCGGAGCCTGCTTTATCGCGAACCTCAACATTGGCCGCATCAGCGGCCGTTTCGGTGACCGCAAATGTATCGTAACGGGCACTGCACTGATCCTGCTCGGCTGCCTGGTAATCCTCGGGATCGAACCGGATACAAATTATGTCTGGCTGCTTCCGTCATTTATCCTGATGGGCGGCGGCCTCGGCACGATGGTGCCGCCCCTGACTCATGCCCTGCTGGGAAGCGTTGACAAAGCGCGATCAGGAATCGCCTCGGGCGTCCTGACTTCCTCGCGCCAAACGGGCAGCGTCATCGGAGTATCACTGTTCGGATCGTTAATCGCCACTGCACCGATGATGATTCACGGCACACGCATCGCCCTGGGAATCTCGGCAGGCGTCCTTCTGCTTTCCTGTATCATCGAACTAATGGGAATGGCCGCAGAACGAAATGCGAAATGAATTGCCGTGCTTTAGCTAGTGACAGCTTCAACACTCCAACTTTTCAACGCTTCAATTCAACGTTTTAACGCTTTCAACAAGTCATTGTGTCCCGTTCTTTTTGTAGTATAATATGGTACATGGCCCAAATCCTATATGCGCCCCGGTGACCGTCTTGCACGGTACATCGTCTTTTTTGCGGTGTTCGTCCCGGCGATTTTGATTCGCGCCCAAACTGCGGTGTCGGTCGGCGCAGGGAGTTATGCCACCGGCATTCCTCCCATCGATCAATACCTTGGCGGTTACTATTCGATGACCGCGCAACAGGTCGTGAATAATTTTACGAATTTGCATGTCGTCAGCTCGCTGACCAACGGTCCAATTCCCAGCAACAAATGGTGGACGGATATTCTGGTGGCCGACCGCTCGTATGAGCCGTCCGGTGGCGGACCGCGAATCCTTCAGCAGGATCCCTACGGCGGACAGCTTTGGGCGTATCCCTGCATGCTCGCTCCCGATTCATCCGGCTTTAATTTTT
>DASYZW010000811.1:0-8051 GCA_035945915.1 Verrucomicrobiia bacterium
TGGGCTTCGGAGCGCAAAGACGTCCTAAGCGCCTTTTTTTGGATGCTGACGCTGTTGTGTTACGCGGCTTATAGTAGGAACGTTGCCCGGTGCCGTCCCCGCTCGCGCGGGACGGGCGGCACATTTGCAGTAGATCGTCCAACGACACAAGTTGCGCTGCCGGCGCAGCGCGCCGTCCCTGCCCTCTTCTACCTGCTCGCGCTCCTTTTCTTCGCGTGCGGGCTGATGTCCAAGCCAATGGTCGTCACATTGCCATTCGTTTTGCTCCTGCTGGATTTCTGGCCCCTTCAACGATTCAAAACAACCGACGGGACCAATGCGAACGAAAGGACGAAAGAAACACAAGGGACATACGGCCAGTGGGGCCGCTTGGTTGCCGAAAAAATCCCGTACATTTTGCTGTCGTTGGCCGGCTGCGTTGTAACGTATCGAGTACAGGAGCATGGTGGGGCGGTGATAAATGAACCCTTATCATTCCGGATATCAAATGCTCTTTGGGCATATGAACGGTATCTCGCAAAAGTTTTATGGCCGTCCGAATTGGCGATTGTCTATCCGTTACCTGAACACGGCCTGATTCTTTTGGCAGTTCAATCAGGAATATTGTTATTCCTTTGTTCCATGCTGTTCGTCGTTTTGGCGCGGCGTTTGCCCTATTTATTTGTCGGATGGTTTTGGTTTCTGGGAATTCTGGTGCCAGTGATAGGAATTGTGCAGGTCGGCGCGGCGTCCATGGCCGATCGCTACACCTATGTTCCCTCCATCGGCCTGTTTATCGCCGTCGCCTGGGGTCTGGAGAGCCTCGTCCGATCGCCGCGCGGAAAAATGCTTCTTACAGTCGCTGCGATTGCCGCGTTGGGCGCCTGCGTGGTCTTGACTTCAATGCAAATCACTTTCTGGCGCAACAGCATCACGTTGTTCCGCCACGCTTTAGCTGTGACCACCGATAATTATGTCGCGTGCGCCTGCCTTGGCCAGGCGCTCTATACCGCTGACGACAATCGGGACGCTTTGGTTTATTGTAATGAGGCCGTTCGCATCAATCCTGAATATCCGGCCGGACAATTCTTTCTTGCGCAAGCGCTTTGGAAAATCGGCAGTCACGCCGAGGCGATCAGCCATATTAACGCGGCCGCGCAAGGGGCCGCGCGAGACTCCGGGTTCCAATACAATCTCGGGAAATTTCTATTGGATCACGGCGAAACCGACGCCGCAATCGCCCGCTTTACCGCCGCTCAAGAAGTTGACCCTGAATTTGCCGAAGCGCATAACGCCCTCGGCAAAGCCTATTTGCAACAAGGGGCGATCCAAAAAGCAACGGACGAATTATCACAGGCGATTAAACTTGATCCTGACAACCCACAATATCACTACGATTTGGGTACCGTTTTGCTGAACCGCGGTCAAATCGCGCAGGCGACGGCCGAATTTACGACGACGGTTCGGCTGCAACCAAACTTTGCCCTCGCCCACGAGAATCTGGCGGTAGCCCTGGCAAATCAGGGAAATATGGCCGAAGCGATCGAACACTTTGAAAAGACGGTCCAATTGCAGCCCAACGACCCCGAAGCGCATTTTAATCTCGGATTTGCTTACCTCAACAATCATCAAATGGCTGAGGCCGCCGGACAGTTCACCGCGGAATCGCGCCTGACTCCAAATGAACCCAAAGCACATTATCGCCTGGCCCAGGCAATGCGGGATCAGAACGAATTCCCCGCGGCGGTCAGTGAGTATCGTCAAACCTTACGATTGGAGCCGGGCTTTGCCGCCGCCAAACAGGAACTGGATGAAATTCTGGCAGCGCATCCGGAACTTAGATAAATTTAATTTTGAACTTTGAAGGCAATCGATAACAAATCGAGCAGCATCCTTTGCGTGGCACTGGTTATTGGGACGATTGGTCTGTATTGCCCTTTGCTTTGGCAAGGGTTCATTAACTACGACGATCCGGACTACATTCTCAACAATCCCCACGTAAACACCGGATTAACCTGGCCCAATATCGTTTGGGCGTTTAAAAGCAACTACGCGGCAAACTGGCATCCGCTGACCTGGATTTCTCACATGCTCGATTGTCAATTTTTCGGGCTAAACGCGTCTGGACATCATCTGGTAAATGTATTTTTTCATGCCGCAAATGCCGCGCTGCTTTTCAACCTGCTAAGCCGCATGACCGGCGCGGTCTGGCGAAGTTTTTTTGTCGCGGCCCTGTTTGCGTGGCATCCACTACACGTTGAATCCGTTGCATGGGCATCGGAACGCAAGGATGTTTTAAGCGCGTTTTTTTGGATGTTGACGCTGATTTGTTACGGCCGCTATGCCAGGTCGAAGTCAGTTCAAGAGCCTCATGTACCGGCACTTGCCTCTCCGCTCGCATTTGACGGAATGGAACAAAATCAGGGTAAGATTGAGTCGCGCGCTATCCGCGCCTCCTTCTACCTGCTTGCCCTGCTTTTCTTCGCTTGCGGACTAATGTCCAAGCCAATGGTTGTGACTCTGCCCTGTGTTTTGATGTTATTGGACTTTTGGCCCCTCAGACGGTTCAAAGGGACACAAGGACTACCAGGCTTAATCGTTGAAAAAATTCCCTTCTTTGCCCTCGCGGCGGGGTCCTGTCTCATCACAATGTCAGTCCAAAGACACGCCATGTGGTCGTCAGCATCGCTGCCATTCCCTTTTCGGCTGGCCAACGCCCTGATGTCGTACCTCCGGTATATTTCAAAAATATTTGTGCCGACAGATTTGGCCTTGATTTATCCCTATCCGCATTCGTGGCCGATGGTTGGCGTTGTTGCCGCCGGGTTGGTGCTTTCAGCGTTGACCATCGTTTTTATCTTTCAGGCCAGACGGTTTCCCTATCTTGTCGTGGGCTGGTTTTGGTATTTGGGAACGCTTGTCCCGGCGATAGGACTCGTGCAGGCCGGCGTGCAATCAATGGCAGACCGATACAGTTATCTGCCGTCCATCGGGATTTTTATTCTCACGACCTGGGGCATTACCGACTTGCTGACATCCCGGCCACGAAGCGCGGAAGTATGCGCATTTATCGGCGCGCTGGGACTCGGAACATGTATTGTCCTCACTTCCATACAATTGACGTATTGGCGAAGCAGCCTTGCTATGTTTACGCATACTGTGCTCGTTACCACCGACAATTATGCCGCCGACGACTGCCTCGGCAAGGTTTTGCAGGACATGGACGATAAAGTTGACGCAGAAAAACTTTTTGAGCAGGCCGTCAGCCTCGAACCGACTTATCCCGCGGCGCAATTTGATCTGGGGATGAATTTACTGCGACAGGGTGACTCGGTCGGGGCCGGCCGGCATTTGGCCACGGCCGTAGGGTTGTATCCCAGCGATCCAGTCATGCAGTATGACTATGGAGTTTACTTAATGCAACACGGTCACAACCATGAGGCGGCAGCACATTTGAAAGCCGCGCTCGCCCTCAATCCGGATTTCACGCAAGCACGAAAGCAACTTGAGGCAATTGACGCTTCAGCGCGTTGAAACATTGAAACGCCGGAGCCATTTTGGAATAATCGGCAGGTGAAGCAATCAATTGTCACTCTGGACATGGAAGGCGTATTGACGCCGGAAATTTGGATCGCCGTCTCGGAAAAAACAAAAATACCTGAATTGCGCCGGACTACGCGCGATGAACCCGATTACGATAAACTGATGCGCGGACGCCTGGAAATTCTGGCGCGTCATAAACTGAAACTGTCAGATATCCAGGCGGTTATTGGTTCGCTACGGCCGCTCGAGGGCGCAAAAGAGTTTTTAGACGAACTGCGGCGGACGGTCCAGGTCCTCATCCTTTCGGACACTTTTGAACAATTTGCATTCCCGTTGTTGCAACAACTGGGCTATCCGACGCTGCTGTGCCACAAGCTGGTCGTGGAAAGCGATCGCATTGTGAATTATCAACTCCGCATCGCGGACCAAAAGCGAAAGACCGTCGCTGCGCTCAAACAACTAAACTACAACGTCATTTCCGCCGGCGACTCCTACAACGACACGGGGATGCTGTTGGAAGCAAACGCGGGGTTTTTGATTCACGCCCCTGATAACGTGAGAAAGGATTTTCCGCAATTTAAGGCCGTAGAATCGCATCAGGCGTTGCTGACAGAAATTATGTCGGCGATAAAAGGTTGAAGTTTCGACCCCTTTAACCGAATTGCCTCTGAGAATTCGACGCATCGTCACCCTCCAGGCTTGGGCACCTGTCGTTTCCCAAATTCAATTCGGTTTTCGGTGCCGGCAAGGAGGCGCTGGAGATTGGTCCGGTGTTTCAGAAGCGCCAGGATGCAGAGTGCGATAGTGACGATCCTCAGCGTCAGGTCATGCTGCGTAAGGCAGACTGTCAACGTTAACACAATGGCGCCAAACATCGAGCCGACAGATGTGTAGCGCGTCAGCACAACCGCTATGATAAACGCCGCTAAGCCAAGCCCGACCGAAAGCGGCACCAATGCGAGGTATACGCCGGCAGTGGTGGCGATGCCTTTGCCCCCCTTGAAATTGAGCCAGCAGGTGTAGTTGTGACCCAGCACAGCAAAGATTCCAGCAACCACACGGTAATGAATCGCCTGCCCCGGGTCCGTGATACCAAAAAGCGGCACTAGTAGATAACACATCTCAGCGGCCGCAAAGCCTTTCATCGCGTCGATGACCAAAACAAATATGCCGGCGGACCGTCCGACTGCGCGGAATGTATTTGCGGCGCCGATGTTCCCGCTGCCAACGGCACGAATATCAACACCACGGGCCTTTGCCACCAGGAAACCGGTCGGGATTGACCCCAGCAAATAGCCCACAATGGCAACGACGATGTAGCAAACCATGGACACGAGGAAAGTCTAACCATTGAAAGTTTTGACTTTCAAGTATTCCTTTTGAATTGAGCCACGGGCGATTTGGCCCAGTCGGAACTTCACTACTCCGGCGGAGCAAATTCAATCACAGATGGTCTATCTTGGCAGCGAGGACGAAATCACTTTCGGTAAGGCCATTGATTTTGTGGGTCCAAATCTGAATTTTTGCCTGGCCGTATGTGAAATAAATATCGGGATGATGATTTTGTTCCTCGGCCACGTCGCCAACGCGATTAACAAATTCGAGGGCGTGGCGGAAATCCGGAAACTTAAATTCCTTTTCCAACCGCTGTTCGTCAACGACTTTCCAACCGCCGTTTAGACGATTCTGAATTTGTTTCAGCGCGTCGCCTTTGAGCGGCGGCGTCCCGCCGTCGCACGGCTTGCACTCCTTTTTTGCGAGGTCTGAAGTCATGGTGGTCTCCCAACACTAAAAAGAAACACATTTTGGATTTCAAGTATATTCCTTACTTCCGGGCACGGGCGCCTCCGCCAATCCGTCCGCCCTTGCGGGCCGGTGAGAGATTGACTTTCTTGCCTCTGCCCGAACCGCCACGACGGCCGCCACCGGTCATTTTGTTGACGGTAGCCCAGGCTCGCCGCTTGGCTTCGCCTGAACTGGTTCCGCGAGCTTCATATCCGCGTTCAATATGCTCAGCTTGCCGTTTTTGTTTAGCCGAATAACTGCTTTTGTCTCCGCGTGGCATAAGTAAAAATGGCATTAGCCGAAACCATGCCAGCCGAAATAGGCGTCAAACGTGTCGCAGATATTGCAGTTTGCAGATTCATTCGCCGCTTAACTGTGCGTTTTTACGAATTACCCATCGGAGATGGCGAGGATTTCCCGTGCAGCACGTCTTCCAGTTTCCAGCGCGCCAAAGACAGTCCCGGTTTGGGCATCCGTGACTGTCGCCTCGCCCGCGAAAAACAGCGTTCCGGCCACCGGTGCCGCCAGGAGTTTCGGCAAATCCATTCCATTGACGGGAATGTAGCTATAGGCTCCACGAACTTCCGGATCCTGGGCCCAGTTAAAATAGTGCGCCGCTACAAGTTGCTGCCGGAGACCAGAAATGGGCGCGCCGTTAAAAAGCATTTTTGAAAGTGTTTCCAGGCCCATCGTGCATAGGTCGTCATCCGAGCACTCCAGGAGCGCGTCGGCATAGAGTCCTCCAGCCCAGCCAATTAAGGTTGGACCGCGCGCGTCGCTCCACCAGGTCGGGATCGGGGCGCCGGGCGCCTGGATAAAACCAAAATCATCCCAGGCGGATTTTCTGAATTGGAAAATGACTTTAACTACGTTTCCAAACTCCAATCCAGTTGCCGCTTCATTTTTATCGGGCAAGGACGGTTCGAAGGCAACATGGCTGCTTCTCAAGACACTTACCGGCAGCGTTATAATGGCAACCTGGCCCCGAAAAACCTGGTGACGGGCTTGCAATTCTGCCAGAACTTCTACTTTTCCTCTCTTCCAGCGAACGTGCCGGACATTTGCGCCGGAGATTACGCGCCCTCCGTGTGTCTGGATTTCACGTAAAAAATACTCCACGAGCGCTCCATAGCCTTCGGTAACACGCATTTGCTGGTCCATGGCCATTTGTTCTCCGGAATACTCAGCCCGAAGGCGCGCATGAGCGCTAATGCGGCCCGGGTTGGCGGCGTCAAAACCCGAAATGAAGTTTCTGACAAGGTTGCGCGTATGGTCATCCAGAGGTTGTTCCGCCAGAAAGGCGTCGATCGAACAATCCGGCGACCGGATGTTCACACGCTTCAAAACATCCGCGACGATTTCCCACATATTGCTGTCTTGAAGCTCGCCGTTCTCAAGAACCCGGTTCGTAGCGGGCACTGCCTGAGTGGAAAGCTTTGCCTCCTCAATTGCTTTAAGCAGGAGCTTGCTGCGTCCGTGAACGAACTCCGCCCCAAGCTCGATTAAAACGCCGTCATGGTGAATCGTGTGGATGCGACCTCCGAAACGGTCTTTTGCCTCCAGGACCGTCGTGGGAACATCGTTGCGCGCCAATTCGAGCGCGGCGGACAATCCGGAAATACCTCCGCCGATAATGACCGCGGGCCCGTGTTTCATCCACTATCGTTTAAACGGGAAGAAAGGTTTGGGCTCACGAATCCTCCCGGCGGCATCCCCCGAAAGATTCCACGTCAAATGACAATTCTCACAATAGGACTCATGTTCGATGATGCGGAGAATAATGCCCAGATGCAGCAGGACCGTCGGAAGCAAAAAGCGCCGGGTCATTTGCGGATAATTCACGCGTAATGAGCCACATGAAGGACAATTAATGGCCTTTTCCAAAATGGGAGGATGCGCGTCATCCATCGCGTGCGTTGCCATATCGAAATGGTCCTGCCGCACCTGCACGCGATACGTGACACGGGGCGGGCAAAGAAACAAGAAGTTTTGGAGCAATCTGTCGTTGTACATCCGCGAATCTATGCCGCGATCCCGAAAGAAGCCTTCCAGAATGCGTCCGTCCTTGATGTCCTCAAAAACGGCCACGTTGACCCATGGCTGATGCTTATGAGAGTTCATAGCTACCTATCGTCCTGTAACTTGGCGGCGTCAAGGGGGAAAAGTGAAAGTGAAAAGGCCTTCTGAACCACGTCAAGTAACACTCGCCCGCTTGCAGCCCGGCGGTTAATTTTTAACGCCATATCATCCACGTAAAATTGCGAGCGCCACTTCCCTGCAAATTGGTTTTAGTTGAGAATGCCTGGGAAGTGCGCTAGATTCGCAACTTCGTAATGAAACAAATCGTTTCAATCGGGCTGTTACAGGCGGCCTGTTCGGCGGATTCGAGAGCGAATCTTAAAAAGACGCTCACGATGGCTGAACGCGCGGCCAAACAGGGCGCGCAAATTATCTGCACGCAGGAACTCTTTCGCTCGCAATATTTTTGCCAGACGGAAGACCATAAGAATTTTGCCCTGGCCGAACAGATTCCGGGTCCTTCGACCGACGCATTCTCGAAACTGGCAAAGAAACACAAGGTCGTTGTGATTGCCTCGCTTTTTGAGAAGCGCGCGGCAGGTGTTTATCATAATACCGCCGTGATTATCGACGCCGATGGCTCGCTAAAAGGCATGTATCGCAAGATGCATATCCCGGACGATCCGCTCTATTACGAGAAATTCTATTTCACCCCCGGCGATTTG
>DASYZW010000812.1:0-11123 GCA_035945915.1 Verrucomicrobiia bacterium
GCGATTCAATTGGACTCTTCATTTGCGCTGGCCTATGACGCCCGCGCGACCGCGCTGTGCCAGATGAAAGACTATGCCGGCGCAATCGCGGATTGTGACAAGGCCATCGGCCTCACGGCTCATGACGAGCATGTTTACGTAATCAAAGGCGGATGCAGCTTCTATCTTCAAGACATCCAGGGCGCGCTCAAGTCTCTTAACCAGGCGGTGGAGATGGATTCGGATGATCCCCTGGCCCGGGGCATTCGCGGACTTGCCCTGGCCCGAGGCAGAGAATGGGAGAGCGCAATGGCAGATTTCAATAAAGCCGTAGATGTTGATCCCGACAATGCGTTGGCTTATTACGGGCGCGCGATCGTCGATTTCTCACTTAAGGACTATGATAAATCACTCGCTAACGTGTCGCGCGCGATTAAGTTGGACGGAACTCTCCCCGACGCTTACGGCCTTCGGGCGGCCGTTAATATGCACCTCAAAGACCGGGCCGGGGCTTTTGCCGATGCCAACGCCGGGATACAATTTGCTTCGACCAATGGAACCAGCGCCTCCCGCTATCGGAGCTACCTTGACCGCGCGAATGTTGAAACCACGTGGGACGATTTTTCAGGTGCGAGCAACGATATCGAAACCGCGGTGATGATGGATCCAACCCGTCCAGATATTGACCTTTGCCGGGGGGCGTTGGAACAAAAATGCGGAAACTTCGAGGGCGCCCTGGCCGATTTCAGCCGAGGACTTTTGAGGGAAACAGACAACGTTGATATCGATGTCGTTTATGAGTCGATGGGCTATGACCAGGCGGAACTGGGGCAATGGCAACCGGCACTGGAATCGTTTCGCAAAGCGATGACGTTCCAGCCACCTCCGGACGATGCTGCGTTTCAGGTGTTTCTAATTGAGCGCCGCCTTGGCCAGACGCGGCAAGCCAAAGAAGAATTGGCCGCTTATATAAAATCCATTCCGGCTGCAAAAGCAGGCGATTGGACGACCAGCATTGCGCATTTCCTGGCCGGGACATTGAATGAATCTGATTTCATTGCCCAGGCCACGACGAACGCTAAACGACCCACCGACGTTCCCACACAAACGGGCGATGCCTGGTATTACGCTGGAATGCAGCATTTGCTGGCCGGGGACAAGCCCGGGGCGCTCAAGCGGTTCAAGAAATGCCTGAAGTTCGGAGATGACAATAGTGACAACTATACGATGGCGAAGTCCCTCCTGGTAAAACACTAACCGACTCGCCGTCGCCACGATTTCCATCCATCCCCAAGCTGGCGACAAAATCGTTTCGGGTTTTTTGTGTAAAAGGCGGCGCCAAGCTCCAATGCTTCAGCCCGGAGTTTCTTTTGCCGCGCGGCGATAATTTCTTCAACCGGCTTCTTTTCACGAAGCTGCTTCAATTGTTTGCCAATGAATTGGCCGAGCATGAATAAATCATGGTCATCGCCCAGGAGATCGCCAAGCTTCTCCAGGTTTTCCATGCGGGGCTTTATCCTGGCCGGGCGCGCCGGGCAAACGAGCCGCAATTGATTCGACAGATCTTTTACCCGCTTTCGCCATGCGTGAAAATGTTCCGGCGAGGGCTGGCGTTTGGCCAACGCAAACGCCTTGCGCCCGCGCCGGTAAATCTTTTTCAGGCCAGGCGCGACCGCGTTCCAATTGTTTGGCCTTACTTTCAGGCTGCCCAGTTGCCTTCTCGCTTCGACTAAAAATTTCTTTGCCGAATCGACGGTCTTGCCCAGCTTCTTTTCTTCCGCCTGACAGTCCTCGCGCAATGCATCCTGGATTTTTGGCATCGATTTGCGCGGCAATCGGCCGTTGGAATTCTTAACGAGGATTTCGAGGGCAGCCAGGCGCACCTGCGCGTCACGCATGGCGTTCAACCGGCCGGCGGCGCCCCGCAACGCGTCCGTCGCCCCGGCATAGGCGGTTTCACCGATACCCGAACGCACCAGGCGCAAAACCGCGCGCAACTTTTTGATTTCCTTGCGAACGTCATGCACTGCGTCAAAATGGTCGCCCGTTTTCAGCAACTTCAATGCATCGTCCACCCTTTCACAGCACAATCGCCGGACGGCTTTCGTTACCGATTCTTTTTTCTTGAAGCAGAAGGACATGATTCGAGGTTCCACTAAATATTTCGCCTGAAAAAGGCGCTTGTCAATCCGGACAGGCAACCGATCGAACCCCTCAACCAAAACAATTTTTAGAATTACCCGGCGTCTTTATCGTCTTCGAACGCCTTCCCCAGCCGAATGATCATCCAGGCCCCAAAAGTCAGGACAAGGGCCGCCGCAGTCAGCCCTTCGATGACTTGCCAAAGATGCTGGCCGGACTGTGAGCGCAACGGAAATATCAACCACCAGATGCCGGGCAGGGCCAGGGCGATGGCGCCGTTCGCGATGCCCCGGCGCGTGGCCATCCGATTTTGCGCCGGCCAGATTTTGCGCCAGAAATAGATTGTGCTCGCAAAACCAATGAACGCCCAAATCGGCACCAGCCAACGCCAATGGAATGTCAAATCGCCATCGGCCTGCCGCACGAAACCGGCGAGCCAGCCGTAGGCCACCGCGAGGCTGGCGGCGGTGGAAAGACTCACCATGCGCCGAAACGCCAGGTCGCGCGGTTCAACTTGTTCGCTGTTCTCAGGCATGGCGATTTGATTCATGGGCCATCACTCAGCCGTGGATTTTGGACGACTAAAAACTTTAACGTTTCAACGGCGCGACCTTGCCCTCACTCACAAATTCCCGGTGCAACCTTGCGTAAATCCCGTCCTCATGCAACAACGATTCATGAGTGCCGCGCTCGGCAATCCGGCCCTGGTCCAGGACCAGCACCAGGTCTGCCTTGCGAATTGTGCTCAAGCGATGCGCCACGATAAATGCCGTGCGCCCGCGCAGCAGAGTCTCCAGGGCCTTTTGCAACCGCGCCTCGGTTACCGTATCAATTGCGCTGGTCGCCTCATCCAGCACGACAATCCGAGGATCGGCCAGCATCGCGCGCGCGAAACAAACCAATTGCCGCTGGCCAAAGGACAACGACGCGCCACGTTCGGTGACCCGCGTATCCAATTTGTCGGGAAGCGCATCAAACAAATCCACGCAATCCAACGCCACAAGCGTCGCCCGGACTTCTGCTTCGGTCGCGTCGGGCCTGGCGAACCGGATATTGTCCAGCACAGTCCCGGTGAAGAGGAAATTGTTCTGTTGCACGCTTCCCATTTGCGCGCGCAATGAATCGCTCGTGACCGCGCGCAGGTCTACGCCGTCAACCAAAACATGTCCGTCCAGGGGCAAATAGAATTTTTGCAACAGGCCTACGAGCGTTGTTTTGCCGCTGCCGGTGTGCCCGACCAATGCCACCGCCTGGCCCGGCTCAGCCACAAAAGAAATGTCCTGGAGCACCGGACGGCCCGGCTTATATTCGAAACAAACGTTTTGAAATTCGACGCGTCCAAGAATGGCCGCCGCGGGCCTGGCATCCGGCGCGTCCACCCATTCGGGCTTTTCGTCCAGCATGCGGAATAATCGCTCCGCGCCGGCCATCGCCATGAATGCCTGGTTCAATTGGTTGCCAATCGCCTGGACGGGGTCAAAAAACAGGTTGGCGAGGAAAAAAAACATGACCAGGTCTCCCACTTGCATGTGCAGCCAGCCGTGCCATTTCAAAACGCCGAACGCCCCGAGCAAAGCCATCGCACCCAAAAACAATTGGCTCTTCAATTGCAGGAGCGGCACGAATACCGCCGACGCCTGCGCAACGCCCACGTTATTCTCGCCATGAACGTCAATTAATTTGCGGAAGAATCCGGCGTTAATTTCGTGGCGCACAAACGCCTGCGTCACCCGAATGCCGCTCACCGATTCCGCCAGCGTCGACGCCACCCGGCTCCAGGATTCCTGGACCCGCCGCAGGCGCCGGCTCATTTCGTGCCGGTAATTTTCATTTACCACCCAAATGAAGGGCGCAAGCACGACCATCAGTGAAAATAATTTCCAGTCATACCATGCCATCAGGGCGGCGGAGACGATCATTTGCAAGCCCTGGACGACCAGAACAAACGCCACGTCCTGAACGCCTGCCCGCACGCTATCGATGTCCGATGTCATCCGGCTGATAATCCGCCCGAACTTAGTTTGGTTGAAGAAGGACATCGGCATGGTCATCAACTTGCGAAACAGCTCCGACCGCATGTCATGGACGACTGCTTCACCCAATTCCAGGGCAAATTTCTGCCGAAAGTGGACCGTGATAATCGTCACCAGCGCCAGCGCGAAATACCCGGCGGCGTAAAAATAAATGTGGTCCAGATTACGGCCGGCGATGGGGCCGTTAATTGTCGCGGCTATTAAATATGCAAGCGCCGGCAATTGAACGCCGCGAGTGAACGTGAGGAAAAACAGCCAGTTCCGCCGCGTCGCATAGGGCCGCGTATAACTGAAAATCCGCCGAATGAGTTTCGATTGCAGCGGCGCCCGGTCCGCCTCGCGCTCTTCCGGATTGTAATAGGTAATCGCTTCCCGCGCAGAATCCACCTTTTGCAGGTTTTCTCGCGCTTCCAGCGCTTCGCGCGCCGCTTTCGTATCCGCAATTTTGACAGCGTGGCTCATGCCGCCTTTCCCTCCGGTTCGTCGTCCAGGTCCATGATTTGCAGGAGCGCCGTCTCGTGATAGATGCCGGGCCGATGCGCGAGCTCCGCGTGTGTGCCTCTCTGGACCAGGCGCCCATTTTCAAGCACGAGAATGAAATCAGCGCGCCTCAGCAGGCTCAACCGCGATGACACGACAAAGGTCGTCCGGCCAGTCATTGCTTCGCGCAAGGCTGATACAATTTCATTTTCCGTTCGGGCATCCACGGACGCCGTTGGGTCATCCAGGATCAAAATCGGCGGCTGAAGCAATAAAGCCCGGGCCAGAGCCAACCGCTGGCGTTGGCCGCCAGATAAATCGACCCCGGACTCGCCCAGCACGGTTCCGTAGCCGTCTGAAAGTTTGGAGATAAAGTCGTGCGCTGACGCAATGCGCGCCGCGCGCTCGATTTGCTCCATCGTCGCGTGCGGATGACCAAAGGCGATATTCGCCGCCACGGTGTTGGAGAACAAAAAGCTTTCCTGATAGACAATGCCGATCTTTCGCCGATATTCGTCCAGGTCCAGGTCCCGCAAATCCTTTCCATCCACGAGAATCCGGCCGCGTTGCGGATCATAGAAACGCGGAAGCATCCCGAGCAATGTGCTTTTGCCGGCCCCGGTCATTCCGAAAATTCCGATGATTTGGCCCGGCCGGGATTCAAAAGAAATGTCCGACAATACCGGCTTCTCCGGCGAATATCCAAACGTCACATTTTCGAAGACAATTTTCCCGGTAAGCCGCGCCGGGACGATCGCGTCAGGCTTGCTTTGCACTTCCACCGGGGTGTCCAGGACCTCGAACACGCGGCGCGCCGCCGCCAGGCTTTGCTGCACGGAATTGGCGATCGTCGCGATCGTCGCCACCTGCCCCGTGAATTGCTGGAGCAAGCCGGCAAATACGACCAGGCCGCTTCCGAGCGCGATCTTTCCCTGCACATACAGCCAGCCGCCGTAAGCAAACAGGATTACCAGGCTCAATTGCGAAAGCATTTGGGTGGACGGCGTGAAAATGGAGAGATCGCTGAAAATCTTCCGTTGCTGCGATGACACTAAATCATTGGCCGCTTCAAACCGGCGAACCTGATGCGGTTCCGCGGAGAATCCTTTTACCGTTTGCATTCCCCGCACGCTCTCGCTAAACAGCAGGATCATGTGGTCGGTCAATTCCCGGTTTTTCAAATAGCCCGGACGCAGCCGCCCGGAAAAATAATGCGAAACCCACCACAAGGGCAGCGACACCGACAAACAGGCGACGGTCAAAGAAGGATAAATCCGCCACATAAAGAATGCGTACGTCGCAAGAGTTAAAATCATATTCACTCCCTGCAACAGAACTCCGTCCACGAACAAGCGCGTATTTTGCACATCCCCCGTCACGCGGTTAAAAATGGAATTGGAACCGTGAACATCGAAAAAACTGAAGCTCAATCGCTGGAGTTTTGCGTACACCTGCGCTCGCAATTCCGGCACAATTTCACCCTGCGTCAACCGCGCGGTGATCATATTATAGGTATAAGTCAGCCCGGCGCGGAGCAGCGCCTGCACCACGATCGCCGCGGCGAGGGTCGTGACGATGCGCAAGGGCGTCCAGTCTCCCGGCGGTTGCCAGCCGAATGGATAGTGCGGGGCCGGCGCGCCAACCGGATTCAGGGCATGACGGATAACGTCAATCACCACACCCAATAATTGGAGTCCCGCAATCCCCAGGAGAAGCAGCGTCAAGCTCAGGACCACCGACAAAACGCAGTCCCCGCGGAACTGCCATCCCAATTTCAAAAGCCGTCGAACCAGATGACCGGTCGAATACCGATCATCGTCAGGAAGCTGATTCATCGTGCCTGTCTTTTTCAAACAACTATATTGCCGCACCGACGGCAGATAATCGAACAAATTTTGCGAGTCGACGAGGCGGGCGGTCGGCGAAAATGTGGAGTGAATTGCCGCCCTGAATCGTCATTCGGGGCGGTTTTGCGTGGCGTTTTCCTCGCTGCTTGACGCGCAGGGTTTGCGTTAACGACGGATTAACCGCGCCGCCTTCAGGGATACCGGCGGCTCAATCAAGCGAATGCATGCCGGCCGCTGAGCAGTGAGACGGGCTTAGTTTCGTAATTGCTCGACTTTCGCCCGCACGGCCTGTTCCCATTCATTCACCTGAGGCCCCTTCAGTTTCAGAAAATCAGTAAGAGGTTTCACACCGGGCAACTGCACGAACGGTTTAGGAGCATGTTCCTGTTCGAGATAGTTGGCCATCCGGCTGCCGAGATTGGTAATGGCGACAAACCGGTTCCATTCCCCATCGGGTTTGGGATCATTATGGCCCAGCGCCGGCATCACCACCTCCACGGGCACTCCCCAACGTTGCAGCAGTCGAGCGCCAACTTCGTCATGATTGAAACCGAAAATTATTTTCTCCATTTCGCTCAGGGACGTACCCAGGGCCCGGCATTCTTCCATGACGGCCACATATTTATTGCGTTCGCCCAACGCCAACACGACCTTTCCGATGTCATGGAGCAGACCGGCGGTAAACGCGATGCCTTCAGCCTCACCGGTCTCCAGGGCCAGTGCGCCGGCTGCGATAGCTGCGATATTCGAGTGTCGTTGCAATGCCTCCGTCGAAAAGCCGGGCACCTCTTCTTTTGGCGCAAGCGCCCGCATGCCGGACAACGAGACCGTCATTTGGTACACTTCGTAAAAGCCCATCCGGAATACGGCTTCGTTGATATCCATGACCGGAGTTTCCAGGGCGAAAAAAGCGCTGTTGCATCGGCGCAACACCTCGAGGGACAGCGCCGGGTCGCGGCTCAACAGGGTCACAATCTCATCGACATCGGTGTTCGGCTTTCGAAACAGCTCGATCAATTGGATCATCAGCGTGGGCGTCGGAGGCAAATGGCTGATGCCCTCAATATAGGTATCGAGCACATGCGAGTCCACGCGCGTGGGTCTCGGCCTGGTTGAATTCTTAACTGGATCGGTCATATTCGATAAATCGCCATTTCACAGCAAATCACTTGCCATTTCCTTGTCCACTAGACAAAAACACTCAATATAATTTAAGAAGTCTTTCCCGGGTTTTCGTTCCCATTTTCCTGCCTTTTGTCAACCATGACCACCGGTCGATAACCGCCTTTCCACTTAAAATAGATGATCAGCGCGAGATAGCAACCCAGGGTAAAAGCAGGAAACCACGCCATTTTCGCCAGCGCATCGAACTGGCCCGTCGTGACCGCGGCATCGATCGCTTTATTCTCGCTCGCTCCGGTAATTGTCGCGCTTTTCGACGGGTTAATCGCGTGATAACTGCCCATCAAATAATGCTTCTCCACAGTCACAGTTTGGCACAAGGCAGGATTTGAAACGGCCAGGTGCGATGTGGCTGAACTTTCCTGCAAATAGCCCATGAACGGCGCGCCCAGGATTCCCACTGCCAGCATTCCGATGCCGCCGACCGCATTCAGGGTCAACGCTCCGCCCCGGGGACATTGCTCGGAAGTCAGGCCAAGAATGGTTGGCCAGAAAAAAGTTTTTCCCATTCCATACAGCGTCGCCGCGGCGAAAATGGTTAACATGCCCGCGCCGCTGGTTTTTGAGAGGGCAAACAAGCCAATGGCCGCAATCGCAGAACAGGCGGCCAGCAATCCGGGCGGCGAAAGTTTGTGAACGAGCGGCCCCGCGCAAAAACGCAGGACCACCATGATGGCTGAAGTGTAGACCAGCACCCACGCAGGATTGTGTCCGGCAGCCTGCATCGGAGTTTGCATCAGTGACGTAATCCAGCCATCCGTCCCCAGTTCGGTTGTCGCCTGCGGCATCATGATAATGATGAGCAGGGCAAGCAGCAGACGGCCGAACGATCGCGTGACGACGGCAAAAACAAGCACGACACCACCGGTCAAACTCCAGACGAGGCCAGCGCTCCAGCCGAACACCTGGCCAAGCTGGGCAAAAACGAGCCCAAAACCCACAAGTGCTCCAAACGCGCCGAGTTCCTTGAGCATGGAAAGATAACTTACGCCCGCCTGTTCGCGTTCACTTCTCGGAAATCTCAGGCCAATGAGCAGAAAAAAGAAAAGGAAGGCGGGAATCAAAATCAGTCCTACCGTAATCCGCCAGTCGGTGAGTTTTTGCGACTCGATAAAAATCGTACAAATGCCGCCGAGCACCAACCCTCCCGGCCATCCGGCATGCAGTCGATTAAGCCATTTGGTTTTGTCGGTTTTGAACATCGTGGCGACGACGGGATTTGCGTAGGCCTCGACGGTACCGTTGCCCAAACCGAGAATAATGCTGCCCCAATAGAGCAGTTGGAACCCGTGCTTTTGCCCGGCCGCCAGCGCTTCGCCGCCCAAGCCGTGAATGGAATGATATGCCGCGAAAGCCAATGCGGTATAAACAAGATAGCTGGCAAAAGAATAGAGCATGGCCACTTTGTAGCCAATTCGGTCAATGAAAAGACTGAACAGAATAATGCTCACCCCGAATGGCCAGAGGCCGGCGCCTTGCAGTTCGCCTACCGACACTTTGTCCAAACCGAAATCACTGGCGAATTGTCCACCGCACAGGATCATTCGGCTGATAAACGCATAACTGGTGGTGATCATGGCCATGAAGCAGCCCCAGAATAGAATCTTGTCGTGTCGGTTGGTCATAATCCAGTTGGTG
Source organism: Verrucomicrobiia bacterium (assembly GCA_035945915.1). Taxonomy (GTDB): domain Bacteria; phylum Verrucomicrobiota; class Verrucomicrobiia; order Limisphaerales; family UBA11358; genus UBA11358. The sequence goes on from DASYZW010000812.1 coordinate 9,302, forward strand.
ATGGCCCTTCGCCCATGCGCCCCGAGTGCGCGCTGTCAAAAAGCGCGATCAATTTGGTATTGAGCGCATTATGACCGGAAACTGCGCCCATTTCAATTTTTTAAAGCTGCGGCGGTGGCGCAGGATGCTTCTCCGTGCGATCACGAGTTTTTTGGCGCCTTTCCGCCGTTCACTCGCCCAAAAAACCACGCGAGTATGAGCCCAATCGAAACGGAACCCAAACCCATCGAAACGGCGTCCGGAATGGAACGCACATCGAAATTCCCCACATGAAAGACGAGACCATACCCGGCAGCCAAATTAAGAAAACCCCAAAGAACGTTGACGACCGGCGAGGACAAACCGCGACCACGGGGTTTGGCAAATGGACTTTGGAACGGGCGGCCCATCAGACCGCTGACCACATGGGGAACCGCATTGGCGAAAAACGTGCCGCCGAAGAAATAGCAAATCCAGTCAAACCACTCCATACGCCAAATCCTTTATTATTTAGCTACAATCGAATTGCAACGGAGTCAATCGATGCCCTTTCGATAAAGCTTTTAAGCTCCTCATTCAGCCTTACGGCGAAACCACACGAAAGAACTGCTGCGGGTTGGAGACTGCCGGCTGCCCCTGGTGCTGAGCCTCGATTAGTTGGACAAACTGAAACTTTCCGGGCGAGCCCTCCAGCATGTTGCCAAGGATCATCCACTGGGCCGGCGGCAATGCAAGATTTGTCGCGGTTAACACCGTGAAATCCGCATTTGCAGCATTTGTAAACGAAAACTGAAAACTAATGCTGTTGCTGCCAGCGAAATAGGCGGCATTTTGCAGAACCGGGCGGTTATTGGCCGGAGCGAATTGAGCTTCCACGGCGCCAATGTCCACGTGTGAACCCGAGAGGCGCGGATCGCCGCGTTGGTCCGTATTCAGAACATTCGTCGCCCAGTCCGTGCCCGCATCGATCACCGGAGAACCAAATTCCGGGGCCATGGTTAGTATGCCGCCTCCGTAATTTGCCAGGCCGGCAAGTTTCGGATTTCCGCCGATGAAATTCGCCAATCCGGAATATGGGCCGTAGATGTCGCCGCCGTTGTCAGTCGTATTTGTCGCCACAATGGTGTTGGTGAGCGCGAGGACGCTACCGACATTGTAAATGCCACCGCCATAGCCGCCTGCAACCGCCGAATTGCCGCAGATGGTACAGTTGACCAAAATATTAGTCGCGCTGAGCGTAAAAAGTCCTCCTCCAAAACCGTCATCGGCGGAGTTGCCGCATATCGTGCAGTTATTGAGCGTCATTTGGTTGCCGTTGACAATGCCGCCGCCATAACCCCCGTCCGCGGAATTGGCGGACAACGTGCAATTGCTGGCAGTTAGAATATCCAAATTCATGATCCCGCCGCCCGAACCTCCACCCACGGCCACGTTGGCGAATATACTGCAATTATTCAGCGACAGCATGGCGTCATTGTAAATGCCGCCGCCTTCGCCGCTCGGGGCGGAATTGCCGGAGATCGTGCAGTTATTGAGGATGACGGATCCTGCGGGCGCTGCATTCTCATAAATACCGCCACCGCCGGTGGAAGCGAAATTGCCGGTAACCGCGCACCCATTGAGCACGACCGTTGCCGAGTCGGCATAAATCCCGCCGCCAAAGTCGTTAACAGCCGAATTACCGGTGAACGTGCAGGCGTTGGCAGTCAGGGTGGCGCCGCTTCCCACGAGCAAACCGCCCCCCGTTCCGGAGGTGTATCCATTGGTCAACGTGAGCGCGGTAAGGTTAATCACATTATCGCCGCCAGTTTCCATTACGCCGAAATTTCCGCCTCCATCGATA
>DASYZW010000813.1:0-6423 GCA_035945915.1 Verrucomicrobiia bacterium
TTCGCTCTTCGTGACAAACCTGGCCGCATGGAATGGCTCCAGTTGGTCCCAGGTCGGGGGCGGGGTCAATGGCACTGTTTACTCCCTAGCCTCCTACAATGGCAACCTGATCGTTGGCGGCCTTTTTAGCCAGGTGGGAACAACGCCCGCAAATGGTATTGCCCAGTGGAATGGCTCCAGTTGGTCGTCGTTCGGCAGTGGAGTTTCCTCTCCCAATTACGTTTATCGGCTTGCCATTTTCAACGGCTCCGTTTACGCGTGCGGGCCTTTTAAAAGCATCAGTGGCGTCGCAGCCACAAACATCGCATCCTGGAACGGTTCAACATGGTCACCGCTCGGCTCGGGTGTCAACTCGAGCGTGCAACGCGTTTATTCAAATGGCACCAATCTGTACGTGGGCGGCAACTTCACCCTGGCCGGTGGAAAAATTGTGAATTTGATTGCTTCCTGGGACGGCGCAAACTGGAACGCCATCGGCCCCAGTGGACGCCTAAACGGCGTGTCTTTGACAGTATATTCCCTGGCAAGCGATGGGACCACTCTGTATGCGGGCGGCTCATTCGTCGCCGCCGGGCAAACCAATGCCAATTGCATCGCCAGGTTTGACGGCACGAATTGGTATCCTCTCGGGAGTGGCTTTTATCTTGCCGGCGGAATTCCCGTAGTCCGCGCGCTGGCAATCGGCGCCAATGGCCTTTATGCCGGCGGACAATTCTCTTCGGTCGGCGGCGTGAGCGCGGCGAACATGGCGTTTTGGAACGGGACAAATTGGTCAGCTCTCGGTAGTGGACCGGGCGGGGTCGTCGCTTCTATTCTTGTCCGCACAGACGGCGTTTACGCGGCAGGCGCTCCATTATACGGTAGCGGGCCAAATTATTCCGGCAGCCCGATTTTTGCGCGTTGGGATGGGACAAACTGGTATAATACCCTGGCTGTAACGAACGTTCTGTTTCCGGTGCTCATCAGCACTCCGAATATCGCAATTGACGCGATGACATCCATTGGCACGAATATTTTTGCGGGTGGACAATTGTGGCTTACTTATCTTCAGGGAGGCGATTTGCAACTCGCAACCAACTGCTGGGACATCTTTCAATACAATGGCACTTGGGCAGAACCCGTCGGTACCGGTCTTAACAGCAATGTTTTGGCTATGGCTGTGATTCAAACAAATCTGTATGTTTCTGGTTATTTCACCAATGCTGGCGGCATAGCGGCCAACCATATTGCAAGGTGGGACGGAAACAACTGGTGGCCGTTGGGCAGCGGTATGGTAGGCAACGGCGCTGTGGTTGCGCTGGCCGCTATCGGCACCAACCTATACGCGGGTGGCTCTTTCACCAATATAGGCAGCGTATCCGCCAATGGTGTGGCAAGATGGGACGGCAACAATTGGTGGCCGTTGGGCAACGGCGTTCATCAGGGCGGCCTGCCGGGCAACGTTGCCGCCCTGGGTTCATCAGGCAATGATCTTTATGCGGGCGGGTTTTTCCAAACCGCCGGGAACAAACAATCCTATACCGTCGGCCATTGGAATGATCAGCTGAATTTCAATACACCCAAGGTCATCAATCCGAAATGGCTGCAGAGTGGACAATTTCAGGCGCGGCTATACGGCGTTCCGGGTGTGACAAATATTGTCCAGGCCACAACCAATTTCACCGTCTGGATACCGGTATTGACCAATAGTGTGGGCATCTACGACTTCACCGATTCCAATTCGCCGGCCTTGCCCTACAGGTTTTATCGAGGAGTCCTCAGCCAATAAATCATCCAACGCCCCTCCATGCGTTGCCTGCGATAGGGTCGGCCCGCTGGGCCGTCACCGCGCGTAAAGCGCGTGGAAGGCAACGAGTAGTGAGAGACGGTATTGCGAACCACCGCTGTCACCGCCCTCACCGTTGCCGCGGTTGGCGTTTTTTCCTTTTTCCTTTGTTCTTTTTCCTTACCTTTTGGCGGGTTCCTTCATGAATGATAAAAATCCAATCGCTCGCGCCATTTCCAGCCCGGCCGGCCGCGCGTTTCTGGCGCTGTTATTGGTCCTCATTTTGGGCGCGATTTTTAACGGTGACGGCGCTTTCTTCAAATTCGGAACGCACCGCGATACCCTGCGCGAGGCGTCCGTGTACGGGATCCTGGCGTGCGGGATGACGATGGTCATCATTTCCGGCGGCATTGATTTGTCCGTGGGCAGCGTACTGGCGCTCACCGCCGTGTGCGCCGCGAAGATGGCGATTCATTGGAATTGGAGCGGTTGGCTGATGGTGCCGTTGTGTCTGCTGGTCGGCGGAGCCTGTGGCGCCGCGTCCGGCTTTGTCACGGCCCGGCTGGCTGTCCAGCCCTTTATCGCCACGCTGGCGATGATGGTTTTGGCCCGCGGCATGGCCAAATACGCGTCCGGCGGCATGAAGGTTTCCACCGCCATCGCCAACCCTGACGGCACATACCGTTACGTGGATGTGCCGCCGTTGTTTCGAATGGTGGACCATCGGATTTTGGGCGGAAATCTTTCAGTCGTGACCGTCATTTTTGCCGTATGCGTCGCGGTGGCGTGGGTCTTGATGGCAAAACATTGCTGGGGCCGTTACTTATACGCAATTGGCGGCAATGAACAGGCTGCGCGCTTCTCCGGTGTGCCGGTCGTCGCGGCAAAGACGGCCGCGTATGTTTTTTCCGGAATGTTTGCGGGCATTGCCGGTATCTGCGAGGCGGCGCAGGAACAACAGGGCGATCCCGAAGCAGGCATGGGCTATGAACTCATGGCCATCGCCATGGTCGTCATCGGCGGCACGAGCCTCATGGGCGGGCGCGGCGGCATCGGCCTGACGTTGCTCGGTGTCCTGACAATCGGTTATCTCGACAAAATTCTGAGTATCAACGCCGTGCCCGAAGCCGGGCGCCTGATGTTGACCGGAGTCATCATCGTGGTTGCTGTATTGACCCAGCGACGGAAGCAAAGATAGGATGATTTATGCAAAATCAAATGGTCGGAACTATTTCCGCAAATCATTCGGACCGCCGCACGGTCCTGGAGTGCGGTGGCTGTGACACCGCGTTGAGATCGGCTGCGACGGACAACCCGGATGGCGCCCCTCAAATCGCACTGAAAACTCTTTCGAGATTTGTCCTCATCCTGGCTCTTGCGCCGGCCCTTCTCTATCTGACCGGTTGCAATAAATCGAGCAGCACCGCCCCGGCTCCGCCGACTGGTTCGGCGCCCCCGGCGCAGCAGCAATTCATCATCGGGATGTCCCAGTGCAATTTGGGCGAACCCTGGCGCGTCCAAATGAATGCGGACATCGCCGCCGCCGCGGCGAAACATCCGGAACTGAAAATTATTTTTAAAGACGCCCAGAACGATACCCTCCAGCAGCGGGCGCAGGTCGAAGAGTTCGTCAGCGCCAAAGTGAACCTCCTCATCATCAGTCCCAAGGAAGCGCAGCCGTTGACCGAACCAGTCGCCGACGCGATGCAGGCCGGCGTGCCCGTCATTGTGCTCGACCGGAAATTATTGGGCACGAACTACACCTGTTTCATCGGCGCGGATAATAAGAAGATCGGCAAAGCCGCAGGCGAATGGATCGTCAAGGCCCTGGGCGGCCACGGAAATGTGGTTGAGTTGATGGGCCTGCAAACCTCCACGCCCGGCCAGGACCGGCACAGTGGATTTGCGGAAGCAATCGCGGGCACAGACATCAAAGTGATCTTTAGCGCGGACATGAAATGGCTTGAACCGGATGCGCGGCAGGAAATGGAATCGGCGCTTTCGCGGTTTGATCATATCGATTTGGTCTATGCGCACAATGACGACGGCGCGCACGGCGCTTACCTGGCCGCGCAAGCCGCCGGCCGTGAAAAGCAAATAAAGTTCGTGGGCATCGACGCGCTGCCGCAGGAAGGCGTTGCTTATGTCCGGCAGGGAATCCTCAACGCCACATTCCAGTATCCGACCGGCGGAGCGCAGGCGATTGATACCGCCCTCAAAATCCTTCACGGCGAATCCGTGCCAAAAGAAATTACGCTTAACACGCGCTTGTTCACCAAAGACACCGTGGACCAGGGCGGCGAAGAAGTAAAATAAATTGAGCCGTGGCGCGGGCGTCCGCGCCGCCAGTCGATACGCGTCAGAATCGGTGAAAAAGAGAGTTGATAGAGGACATTGCGAACCGAAGCGGGCATATACTCGCACACTCCGCGAAGTCGTGCCGGACCCGACGGCAAATTTGAAGGAGAGGATTTTAGCCGCAAATTCCGCGGCTTCTCGCAGATGGAGGATCAACCCTGCGCCCCGGCCAAGGAAATCCCGCTTCAACGCTTCAAATTGACCACAGTGGCTGTCCGGCATGGATTCGAACCATGACAAAAGCCTCCAAAGGGCCTTGTGCTACCATTACACCACCGGACAAATGCGCGTAAAAGCAATGAAAACTAGCATTAATGCAATTCAATGTCAGTAAAAATGTCAGTGAAACAACTTAAACACATTGAAAACAAAGGGGGTTGCTCTCACAAGTCCCCCTCTTTATGGATTTTCCGTTTTCCTCACCAAAAAGGAAAACACAACTATGAAAATCCGGTTTCGCATGTTCAAAGCATGTCGACTCTACTATTCAGAACACAATTGTTCATCAATTCAAACCCTGGATTACTCTAGCAATAATGATACATCCATCGGCGACCACGAGGCGCTCCACAATGAAAGCGAGTTTCGGTTTCAGTTTGCCCCTGCGCCGTGAATTTCTTGTTCAATTTTAATTTGCTAATATCCGCGGAACTCGCAGACTGACCCCGGCTCCGCTGACTGTGCCCATGGCAATAGACGGTCAGTGAATGGCAACAGATGTGGAGTGGGACTGGGACCTTCAGTGTAGTTTTGCGCGTCACTAATTAAAATTCGGATCTCAAGAAATGTTTTGCAGATACGCAACATCCATATGAAAACAACATGTATTCAGATATCCGCTGCCGTGCTGGCCGCGGTCGCGGCGATGACAATCGCTGTGCTTATATTGTGTTGCCCGGGGCAACTTTCGGCGGAGCCGCCTGCCGCGGTCGACCTGGCCTCATCGCAAACGAATTCCCTGGCTTCCCAAACCAACTCGGCGGCCGCGACGCCGGTTCAAGCTTCGCCGCCGCGAAAAGTAAAATCTCGGCACCAGCTCACGGGCGCGGAGCTTTATTCCATGAATTGCAACCGCTGTCATCCGGAACGTTATCCCACCGAGCGCACGGCCGCGCAATGGAAGACGATCATGCTGCACATGCAGGTACGGGCCAATTTGCCCGTCTCGCAGTCCAAACTCATCCTGAAATATTTGCAGGACAACAGCGGCCGTTAATCCCCCGCGCGAAATTCAATCAACATGAAAAGAAATAATTTGATTCAGGGTGTGCTGGGCGCGGGCTGTGTCGCAGCGATGATGTGTTCCATCCCGGCCACGGCCGAGGTGAGCGACGCGGACTTTAAGGCACTGCAGGATGCCGTGAATAAACTGAGCAGCCAGTTGCAAGGAATGGAACAAACCAATGCGCTTCAACAAAAGATGCATGAGGAGGACGTGCAAAAGCTCAACGAGCTGGAAGGGAAGCTTTCGCAGACCCAAAAAGCGGCGACTGAAGCCGAGCAAAAAAGCGCGGCGGTCGCGGGCCAGTCGCAGGCGCAGCCGGTTCTTGGGCCGCCGATCGATGAAGCCACAGTCAACCATAACTTCATGATGCTGGGCGATGCGGAGTTTCAATATGACCGGGTGCAAGGTCAACACCCGACCTTCCTGTTGGCCGATTTCGCGCCCATATTTCTGTACCGCGGCGGAGACAACGTGCTGTTCGAGGCGGGATTTGACACCACGCTGGGAAACAACGCCCCATCCAGCGCTGGATATACCACAACCTTTAATCTCAGCTTTGCGCAACTCGATTATGTAATGAACGATTACATGACGCTCGCGGTGGGCGACTTGCTGCTGCCGCTGGGAACCTACAGTCAGCGCGGCGCCGGATGGTTGAATCTGATTCCGGACAATCCCCTGGCCGTGGATGCGCTCATCCCGGGGACCGGCGTGGGCGCCCAACTGCTCGGCGCCATCCCAATCGGGTCGGACGGCGATTTCATCAATTACGCTGTCTATGGTGTGAACGGCCCCGGCTCGGCCGACGGGACCGGAAACGCCGGCGCGCTCGACCTGGGCGGAAATGTTGGTGTGCGTTCGGATGGCGTGGTCGCGAATCTCCACTCCACCCCCTCCGGTGGCGCCCGGGTGGGTGTGTTCATGCCCTTCGCGCCTCATTACGACTTTGAAGTCGGAGTTTCCGGCCAATCCGGAGAATGGGACAACCAGGGTAATCACTTGTGGTCCGCAGGCGTTCTCGATGCGGCGCCCCACCTGGGATCATCCTTCGAAGCCAAGGGCGAATATATTATGA
>DASYZW010000814.1:0-2957 GCA_035945915.1 Verrucomicrobiia bacterium
GTGCCCACCGCTCGCAATCCCGCGTCCACTCCGCTGCGTGTGTCGTCGTAATATTAATGAGTTACCCCAGGCTCCAGCGAGCAGGAACGCAATTTTTATTGCCTTCCAGCAGGAACAATAACAACGAGATATGCCGATTTGCGCCGAAAGCGGATCGCCTTTGCCGAAGGATTCATGCAGGAAAAAATCCTTCGAATGTAGTTGCTATTTCAAGGAAACATGTCAGGGTTGACTTGTCTTAAGATCGCTTGTCTTTTTGAGGCATGGTAAATCTTCAAGTGAACGTTGTTCAGTGATGATTTGAAACCCGACCGTCGGGAACAGTCTATTGAAAGTAAAGATCAATCAGGGACAATACAAACGTCACATGAACAATAAACTATTTGTCGGAAATCTCTCCTTCAACACCACCGAAAACGACCTGCAGGATGCATTCGCGGCCCATGGCACCGTCACCGAAACCAATCTGGTAATGGATCGCACTACCAATCGACCCCGCGGCTTCGCTTTTGTGACTATGAGCACGGCTGAGGAGGCGCAGAAAGCCATCGCTGCCTTGAATGGCACCGACTTGGACGGGCGCGGAATCACTGTCAATATCGCCAAGCCGCGCGAAGAGCGTCCGGCCGGCGGCCGGCGCGAATATAGCAATGGCGGCGGCCGCGGCCGCTACTAAGTGACAGGCGTTAACCTGGTGGCGGAGTTCGGCCGGCCCGGACTTCCGCTATTTTATCCTTGAAAGAACAACCTATCGAAATAGAGGGAACCGTTAAGATGGTTCTGCCCGGGACCATGTTTCGCGTTGAACTCGATAACAAGCACCTGGTGCTTGCCGTGATTTCCGGAAAAATGCGCAAAAAATTTGTCCGCCTCACGGCGGGCGACCGTGTCAAAATGGAAATGTCCCCGTATGATATTGACAAGGCACGCATCACCTGGCGCATGCGCTGACCGATTTGCAATAACAAGAAGAGTAGATGTTTACAAATAATGATAACGGCCAGCAAAGGGCGGCCAGTTCAAAAAACTGGTTCAGCCGCGGGCGTGACCTCCTCGAAGACAGCCGATATGAGGATGCATTGGTCTGTTTCGAGGAAGCAAAGCGTTTGGGATATCCCAAATCGGCAGATGCGATTCTTCTGTGCAAAAGAGAACTGGAAATGTCTTAAGCTTTTTATGCCCAACGCCGGCGCCAATCGAGACCTTAATACGCTGATACAGGTAATGAAAGATAATCGCGCGATCCTGGAAAAGACGCAGCAAAAGATGGAAAATCTGCAAGCAGCCATCAAGGCCATGAAGTCTTCCCGCCTTGAAAATGAACGGAAGCAGGAATGCCAAACCAAAGATAAAGGGCGCAACAAAAAGTCCTTTTAAGAATTGTTTGGCGATGGGCAGCGGGTCTTCCGATAATTTATTAAAAAATCAACTATGAACATTCTAATCGAAAACGACGACACGTTCGAATATCTGACATCGGCGGGGCAATGGACGAAAAACCCCCTTAACGGCAAGTTCTATCCGGCCACACGAATCGCGTTTCGGGCCGCGAAACAACAAGCCATTGGCAAATTCAATATCGTCTGCCACATCCCGGATACGAACCAGTTTATCAATCTGGATCACGGACGCGGCGCAGGCTTGCCGGAAGTTCCCGGAGAAGTGCCGGCGACCGCCGCTACCTGAGATACTTGTGCCCGGAGAAACGCAGAAGCAAAATTTTTGCTAAATTTCGTTGAAATCGCCCTTGCCGTTGTGTAATCTCCCACAATGCAAGTCGCTCAGCTCCAGTCGCTTCACGGCCACACGAAAGCGTATGGACTTGATTGGCCGTGCAATGATAGGCGGGTTTCTTAAAAGAAGATATGGGGTGAACACCCCATATTGCCCGGACGCTGATCTGCATATCATATCATGATGAAACGTAGGTTGCAAACCGGTGAAAGACCGGATTTGACGAAGGGTAAGCGAGCAGGAAAAACCGCAGGCGATCCTTGCGGGAGGATTCCCGAGCGCGGTTGTTCATCATTCACCATTAAGGATTCCAAGTAGAAATGACAACCCCGGATCAGACCCTCCACGCGCGGACCAAGCCGTACGCCCAGGACTCGTCCTTGAAAAGCTGGTGGTACATTCTTTCCACGACCTTTTTCCTCGCGGCAGCTCTTGCCGGAACTTTTCCTGGATTGCCGTTGATATGTCGTGTGGCCTCCAGCGTCCTTGCCGGATTGCTGATGGTCCGGTTGTTTGTGATTTATCACGATCAACAACATCATGCGATCTTACCCAAGTCGCGCCTGGCGGCGGCCTTCATGCGGGTTTTTGGCATTTGTGTTCTTATTCCAAATGCGGTTTGGCGCAGTTCACATGATTATCATCACAGCCACAATTGCAAATTGCGCAGCGCCCACATCGGCTCGTTTCCCATCATGACCCGCGAACAATACCGGCAAACTTCCCGGGGAGGGCGTTTTCTGTATCTGCTCATGCGCCATCCCGCCACAATCCTGTTTGGGTACGTCTCCGTGTTTCTTTTGGGCATGGTGATCATCCCGTTCTTCAAATCGCCGCGAAAGAATTTCGATTCCGTTCCAGCTTTCCTGCTGCATGCAACCGTTGCGACGTTGTTGGTGGTTTATTGTGGCTGGCTGGGATTGGCGCTAACGCTGGTTCTTCCATTTTTAATTGCCGGCGCCCTGGGCGCGTACCTCTTTTACGCGCAGCACAATTTTCCCGGCGTTATTCTCAAGGACAATAGAGGCTGGACCTTTGAAGGCGCGGCGCTCGAATCTTCGAGCTATTTGAAAACCAACCCGATAATGGCGTGGTTCACGGCCAATATTGGCTATCACCACATTCATCATATTAACCATCGCGTGCCATTTTACCGCCTGCCCGAACTTTACCGAGATATTCCGGAATTTCGCGAGGCCAAGGCGACGTCGCTTCATCCGCTG
>DASYZW010000815.1:0-4067 GCA_035945915.1 Verrucomicrobiia bacterium
GGCCCCGTTGAAGCAATTGCGAATTCGGGGGCGCCGGTCGTTGAGCAAGAGACATTTCCGCGCTCACACGAGCGCGGCCCCGTTGAAGCAACGTTTTTGCGGTTCCCACGCCCTTTGTCCTGGCGTCATTTCCGCGCTCACACGAGCGCGGCCCCGTTGAAGCAAAAAATGCCACGCCGCATACGCCCGCACCTTTTTATTTCCGCGCTCACACGAGCGCGGCCCCGTTGAAGCGCGGGGTTTTGGGTATCCGGAAATGTCCCTTGATTTCGTCTCTTAGCAGGGGGGATCTTCCCATAATGCGTTCTGACCTCAAAGCCGAGCAAGTCGACGATTACCGCCGCGTGGTCCTTCCGGAAACGTGTCCAGCTGGATCGGCTGTAACCATCCAGGAGATAGACGAAGACACTTGGGTCGTCAAACGTCTGCGCAGGTCCGAACGGCTGTTCATCGTCCTGGACCCGGACATCAAGGATATCCTTGATGATCCGAAATTGGACGCCCTGGGCGAAAAGGTGTCAAAGCACTCACTCGAGAAGCTCCCCAGGTTCGATGAGCTTTAAGCCATTTGAGACCTATTTTTATTTCGGTCTACAGATATTGAGAACGTGAGATCGCTCCTTGAGGCCGCATTTCGCATTAGATTCGTTCCACACGAAAGTTACCATTACGGAAATTATTATCTCTATGAGGAGACCGGAAGTGCCGATAGCACCTCTTTTAAGTTGCGTCAAAATATCAAATTCGAGGGAAAACTACACTACCACGAGCTGGCAGAAAACCAGGTTATACTGAGCGTTGGGTTTGCCACGCGTGGGGACGAGTTGAAATCGACGATCGAGGGCTTACGGGCGAAGCATATGGAGCGCCGGGAGGACATCCAGCTTTGAATTTTGATTGTTATCTTATTGAGCAGCCAACGGTTCAGGCCGTTCCTGGGTCTGGAATTTCATCGCGCAAATATTGGGAACCGGCTCTGCATATCGGATGTTCCGATCCCCGGACGCGCGCCTTTTGTTTCATTTCAACAGTCAAAAATTTTTCCAAAATGTGCTTGTGAAATTTTTCACGATAAGGCAGATTGCTCGTTCTCCGGCAGCCCCTTGGCCGTGCTCATGTGCCATCGGTGTCGCCATGAGGAATTTTGAAGTGAAGCTATCGCGTAAATTAGTTTTGGTTTTGGCGTTGGTTGCCTGCTTTATTTCGGCAAATCTGAACGCGCAAACATCTTCGGTCCCCGCCACGGGTTCGGCGCAGGTTGCGACGGCCCCGGCCCAGGGGGGTTCCGCCGCCGTCGTCGCGGCGCCTGAAAAAGCCGGCGAAGAGGCGGTGCCGGCCTCGGCTCCGGCGGTGTTTCACGTCCTGGGTTTGCCGGTCACAAACTCGATGATTTGCACGTGGATTGTCGGAGCAATCATTTTAATTGTGGTGCGAGTGACGACCTGGAGAAACATTAAGGAAATCCCGTCCGGAATGCAAAATTTCCTGGAGGCGCTCGTGGAGATGTGGGACAACCTGATCGGCGATATTTTGGACAAGCGGGTCACGCGGTGGGTCTTTCCATTTGCGACCACGTTTTTTATTTTCATCGTCATCTCCAACCTCTCGGATTTAGTGCCTGGCGTCGGAAGTATTGGATATTATTCGCCCGATAAAACTCAATTCACGCCGCTGTTTCGTCCGCCGACGACGGATGCAAACCTGACCGTGGTGATGGCGACCATCTTCCTGTTTATGAGTCTTTTCTGGGCCGTGCGGTACAATGGATTTTTCGGGTTGATCAAACACATTTTCGGCGTGAAGATGGAAGCGAACAAGTGGGTATATCCGTTGTTTTTCCTCTTGTTCCTCTTCATCGGCGCGATGGAATTACTGTCGGTGATGTTTGCGCGGCCGGTCGCTCTGGCCATGCGGTTGTACGGAAATATTTTCGCGGGAGAAAGCATTTTGGACATGATATTCCACAGCAAATCGCTGGTCGTGGCGATTTTTCTTTCAACGTTCATGTATTTTTACGAGACCTTTGTCTGCCTGGTGCAGGCGTTTGTGTTTGCGATGCTGGTGGTGGCCTTTGTGGGCACGCTGTGCACGCATACGGACGAGCAGCACGGCCATTAATATTTAATTTGCCCCGGCATTGGCGCCGGGGCGTCAACCAAAACCAAGAGAAAGAGTAAAAACTATGATGTTAGCAGAAACCGTGGGCAATTTACACATCGGCCTGGCGTTTGGCGGCGCGGCCATCGGCATTGGCATCGCCACGGCCGGCGGCGTGATCGCCATGGCCCGTAACCCGGGGATGTTCGGCAAAATTCTGACGTTCATGTTCGTGGGGATGGCGCTGGCCGAAGGCTGGGCGGTTATCGCGTGGCTCGTTGTAGGAGGCGGAAACGGCAGCCATTAACCGATTAACCGATTAACCGATTATGGACAAGTTAGGACTCGACTGGCGGATTCTGATCGCGCAGACCATCAGCTTTTCCATTGTTTTTTTCGTGCTGTGGCGCTTTGCCTACAAGCCGATCTTTTCCATGCTCCAGGCGCGGCGCGAGAAAATCGCCGAAGCCCTGGCCAACGCGGAAAAAATCAAGGCGGACGTGGCGCGGACGGAAGCTGAGCGGCAGAGAATCCTGGCCGACGCCGGGGATCGCGCCAATAAATTGATTGAAGACGGCCGCGAGGCGGCTGCGCGCGTGCGCGAAGAAGAAACCCGCAAGGCGATTGCCGCCGCGGAACAAATCGTAACCAAGGCGCGCGAAGCGGCCGGGCAGGAGCGGACGCAAATGCTCGCGCAACTCAAGCGCGAAGTCGGGCGCCTTGTCGTGCAAACGACCAGTTCGGTCACGGGGAAAATTCTCACGCCGGAGGACCAGCGCCGGCTGGCCGAGGAAACTGAAAAACAATTGGTGGCGTAGGAATTTCAATTCCATTTTGAAGATTCCGGGCCCGTCCAACGAAACATGAAGACATCCAAGCTGGCATTGCGTGAAGCGCGGCAATTATTTCGAAGCTGCCGCGTGAACGGGTTGCTGGACGAAAGCCGCGCGCGGCAGGCTTTGGCCCGGCTCTCCGAACGGCAGCCGCGCGGGTACATGCAAATCCTGGAACGATTCCATCGGCTGGTGAAACTGGACATGGTTCAGCGCGCCGTCCGGGTGGAAAGCGCGACACCGCTGCCGGCGGACCTGCAAAATGGAATCGCGCAACAGATTACAGCCAAATACGGCCAGGGCATGAATATGTCCTTTACGCAAAATTCGGCCCTCATCGGCGGCCTGCGCATCCAGGCCGGAAGCGATTTGTACGATGGCAGCGTCAAGACCCGACTGGAGAAACTGGAAGAAAGTTTTTGAAAAAGCGCCGGTTGGCGGCATTAAAAGAAATACCACCTGAACGAATATGAGCACTTTACTCGAAGAAATTGAAGCGCAAATCAGCGGCGTCAAAGCCTCTGTCTCGAAACAAAACGTCGGCGTCGTCCGCGAAATCGGCGACGGTGTCGCCAAAATCGAAGGCCTGACCGACACGATGCTCAACGAGATGTTGGACTTTGGAGACGGCATTACTGGCATTGCCCTCAACCTTGAAGAAACGGAAGTCGGCGCGATTATTCTCGGCGATTACACAAAGATTAAAGAGGGCGATGAAGTCCGCACCACGGGCAAACTGCTGCAGGTGCCCGTTGGAAAGGGGCTGCTGGGCCGCGTGGTCAACGCGCTGGGACAGCCGATCGACGGCAAGGGCCCCATCAAAAGCGAGGCGTTTTATCCGGTGGAAAAGATCGCGCCGGGCATCATCCGGCGCAAGCCGGTGAGCCAGCCGGTGCAAACCGGAATTATGCCCATTGACGCGATGATTCCGATTGGCCGCGGGCAGCGTGAATTGATCATTGGCGATCGTTCCACGGGCAAGACGACGATTTGCGTGGACACGATGATTAACCAGGCGGCCATCAATAAGGCGGCCGAAACCGCGGGGGACAAGGATTACCGCCCGATGTATAGCATTTACGTGGCGATCGGGCAGAAGCAGTCGAACATTGCGCGGGTGCTGGACATTCTGGAAAA
>DASYZW010000816.1:0-2644 GCA_035945915.1 Verrucomicrobiia bacterium
GGTCCAATATCAGGTTGTCGTCATTGAGGAGCTCTTCGGCGCTCACACCATTGAAGAGAACCAGGCCCTGAAGGCGCTTCAAAACATGCCCGTCAACCAGCGGCGCCATACGACTGTCATTCTCCTGGGCGACTCGTTTCAAACCTTCACGCCCATGGAGGCCTTCAAGCATAGCGTTCATGCGGTCATCAACAGTTCCGAAATGTTTCTGCTCAAGCAACTCGTTGAAAAAGCCGTCAGCGATAACGACCTCTTTCTCCACAGCTTCCGCGAGGTTCAAAACCGGGTTTACACCACCACCGAAAAGTCATAGGCCAAACGGCGGTCTGCGCATTTCAGTTTCGCAAAACTCTCTGTGTGGCTCCCAATGGTAGAGACAGCGCGCTGCGCTGTCGCCGCGCGTATAGCGCGCGGAAGCACTGATTTTTCCGACTTCCGGAAGATTCACATTGACGCGCACTATCGCAGTTTCTTAAATTCTTTTCATCATTTGCAGTAGAACCGAAGTCATGGAGTTTTTTCACGGACTTCAATTGATTCGGTCCCCAATGAATCAATGCGCGCCGTATTTAACCTCGTCCTCGCCGCCCTGTTTTTGCAGGCAGTCATTGCTTCCGCCGCGAAGAATCCCGCGACTTCCATCACGAATATAACAATTGGAAGTTCGGCAAATGATAGCCTCTTCCTGAAATCAAATGGAAGTTTATGGGGCATGGGCATAGATAACTCTAGTGGCTTTGGCATCGCGTCAAACTCGTATCCTCGCCAACTTGTTGCAAGCGGTGTCGTAGCTATGGCAGCGGGAGGCGACAATTTTACTTTGTTTTTGAAGTCAGACGGCACTGTTTGGGGAACGGGATATAACTATTTGGGAGAACTCGGCCAAACCAATTACGCCATTCAAGTCATACATCCGGTGGAAATAGCACTCAGCAACATCGTAACTGTCGCCGACAGGAAAGGTCATGGCCCCAAAAAAAGACAGTGCGGAACGCCTGTCCACGTCACCGCCGTCGCCGCCGGATTTGGCCACAGCCTTTTTCTTGAATCGAATGGGAGCCTATGGGGCGCGGGACAGGATGATGAGGGACAATTGGGGGATGGAAAAGTTTACGGCTCTTTTCCCCCGGGTCCCGACCAGGCGGAAGAAATAGTTTCTTCAGGCGTCACTAAAATCGCTGCCGGGTATGATTTCAGCTTGTTTATAGAATCGAACGGTAGTCTGTGGGGCATGGGCGATAATTCCTGGGGACAACTAGGGGATGGACACTTCGATCCGTTGTATATTTTCGCCGATACAAATTTGCCCGAAGAAATTGTCCCGAGCAACGTCGTCGCCGTCGCAGCAGGATTCGCTCACAGCCTGTTTCTCAAATCGGATGGCAGTCTTTGGGCGACTGGCCAGAACCTCTACGGACAAATTGGCAATGGAGCCTATGGGCCGGTCCCCAGGCCTGAAATGATTGTGTCGAATGATGTGACTGCCATCGCCGCCGGCGGCTATAGTAGTTTTTTTATTAAAAAGGACGGCAGCCTTTGGGCTATGGGAGACGATGAATATGGTGAGTTGGGCGATAGCACAACAACGGGCGATCCTGTGCGACAACCTGAAGAAATTCTTAGTAGCAACGTTGTCGCCATCGCCACCGGACAATACCACTGTTTATTTTTGAAGTCGGATGGCAGCCTTTGGGCAATGGGAGATGATCGAAAGGGCGAGTTTGGAGACGGTTTCGTGGCTTCCTGGACAAGCGTGCCGGAGCAAATTTTGCCTGTGATTAAACCGCTTTTGATTGAATCCGTTTCCAGCGGAACCAACCTGCAATTTAATGCCACATGCACTATCGGTGGAAATTACTATCTATTGACCGGCACAAATCTCGCCGAACCTTTAAGCCATTGGACGCCCATTTGGACGAATACTATTCTTTACCATGACTACCCGACATTTTCTGCAATCCTCACCAACGCCGTAAATTGCGACCGACAAAGGTTCTACATGCTCCAATCACAGGCAAAGGAGTTTTAAATTAGCCTCCAGCAAAATGAGCGCATGTCAGTTTATGAAAACGGTTGGCAAATTATTTCGCAGGCTTTCCAGCCTGCGGGTTAGGGCGACTTTCCAGTCGCCCGTTTCGGGACACGGGACTGGAAAGTCCCGTGAACTCGCAGACAAGAATGTCCGCGCTACGCCGATGTGACCATGATCACGTGCCGTTAGCCGTGGATGGCACCACAAAAACTGAGATACGCGGCAAGCAAATCGATTAGCATTTGCAGATTTGACCTTTCCGCCCCAATCGTCTTTAATTCCCAGCTATTAGAGATGAACATTCACGAATTTCAGGCCAAACAATTGCTCGCGAAACACGGCGTGGCCGTCCCGCTGGAAATCCCCGCGAAATCACTCGCCGAAGTCCGGCCCGCTGCTGACAAAATCGCCGCGAGCGGAAGCGTAAAGATGGTCGTTAAATCTCAAATTCACGCTGGAGGCCGGGGAAAGGGAACGTTTAAGAATGGTTTCCAGGGAGGTGTTAAAGTCGCCTCATCGGTGGATGAAGCCGTCGCATTCGCCGAGAAAATGCTTGGCAACGTTTTGGTCACTAAACAAACCGGCGCCGAAGGCCGTTGCGTCCAAACCCTC
>DASYZW010000817.1:0-3443 GCA_035945915.1 Verrucomicrobiia bacterium
ACGATTCAACCGTCCGACCGCAGGGGGCGCGAGCTAAGGCTCGCAGCTCGCCCCCTGCTCGCTTTACCTTGCCATTGGAGCAAGGGACATTACAACAACAACAAAACAAAAAACCACTTACACAGATTTCTTTACAAAACCTCGCCCTGGCCCGCGGCGGATAATACCATTCAAATTCCCCCTGCCAGAACGTTGACAATTGCCCGGACAAATACGTCCACAAACCAACGGACGAAAAGATCGGGTGATGCCACCATTGGGAGAAAGGTTTTAGCGTCCAGCCAAAATGCTCCATTTTCAATTTCGCCCCTGTCAAATCACCATAACTGGACTTGCTCCAGAGCATCCAGGCAAGAATTGGCGGCGCAGCGCAGCAGCAGAATGCGGCCAGCGCGCGCAGCGATCCCTTTATCGAATTAGAAGCGCGAGTTCGCGCCGCCATCAAAATTATCGCTGCCATGGCAATGGCCAGCAGCGGCAAATTGGTCATTTTTGAAAGATAAGTCGCGGCGAACGTCACACCGCAAAGCGCGCCCAAAAATATCGACGGGTTTTCAGCGCGGAGCCATACCATGAGGCAAAGAAAAAGCGCGCCGAAACAAATGGGTGAGAGCACGTCGTTGCCGATGGAATAAAACGCGCTTTGCGGCATAAACGCCGCGACGGCAGGAACAGCCAATCGCGCAAATCGATTTTCCGAGAACACCATGTTCGCGGCGGCATAGCAGAGCCAAACCAAGAGGACAATGAACACGATGTTTGAAAACCGCAGCCAATACATCAAACGTCCCGGAGCGAATCCAAGGCATTTTCCAATGTCCCACCAGGCGCCGGCCAATAAATAATAAAGCGGTGGTTCGGAACTTTCGTAATTGCGAGTTGTTTGCCAGCCGGCGCTGTTGATTGCCACAGCATTTTTCATTTGATCGGGCGGCAGCGTCCAGGGGGGCGGAGGACACTGGCCGCCGCCAGCCGGACCCAAATAGGCGCAGGAACAAAAGAGGGCCAGAAGAATTGATGCTTCCCTGGATGTCACCTCTTCCCCGCTTGGCGCATGACCGTGAGAGTACCGGACCACCAGGTCGAACTGGGCTGGTTCATCCACGTTATTGAAGAATGGGAACGCCGCCGAAAAGATGAAAACATGGACGGACGCAGCCACGCCGAGCAATAAAATGAACTTTCGCTCGCCAGATGCTTCAGTGGCAGTGGCACGGAGGCCGGCGCCGCTCTTGCCAGGTTCCATTTGACTCAAATTGACTAATCCCCGCGCGAATCACAAGTTTTTGAAAAATCGAAAGGCGCTTGCCACACCATGCACCCGCCGATAGTTTTGCGGCAAATCCGCATGAACCCGATTATACTTTCATTACTCATTCTCGCGGGGGGCGGCTTGATTTCGGCGCCCGGCGCTGAAACGGCTGGCCTGCCAAACGAGACGCCCCGGCAGCACAACGCGCGGATGGCCTGGTGGCAGGACGCGCGATTTGGGATGTTCATTCATTGGGGGCTTTATTCCGAAGCGGCAGGTTATTGGAATGGCCAACCAACGCATGGAGCGGGCGAATGGATCATGACGGACATGGGCATCCCCAGGGACCAGTATGCCACCCTGGCGTCACATTTTGACCCGATCCAGTTCGACGCCGATCGATGGGCCGAAGCGGCGCATGCGGCCGGAATGAAATACCTTGTGATCACCTCAAAGCACCACGAAGGGTTTTGCATGTTCAAGACGAGGGCGACGGATTACAACGTCGTCGACGACACGCCATGGCGTCAGGACCCGCTTTTGGCGTTGAGCAAAGCGTGCCGACGACACGGCGTTAAGTTTTGCGTTTATTATTCCATCATGGATTGGCACAGTCCGGAACAGGCTCCGGCCGTTTCCGACCCGAATCATCCGGTCTACAATCCGACCAGTTTCATTCCGGGACAGAAAAGCGCTTATCTCCAATATATGCGAACCGAATTGGCGGAATTAATTCACCACTATCATCCGGCCCTGCTTTGGTTTGACGGACAATGGATGAACGGCTGGACAGACGACGATGGACGGGAGTTGTATCAATACCTTCGGGGGCTGGACCCGAGACTGATCATTAATAATCGAATCAAGGGGGCGGGAGATTACGAAACTCCGGAGCAATACATCCCGCCAAACGGATTGCCGGGTCGCGACTGGGAAACGTGCATGACAATGAATGATACCTGGGGCTACAAGCGTGATGACAACGATTGGAAATCCGCGAAAACGCTTATTCGCAACCTGGTGGACATTGCGAGCAAAGGCGGAAATTATTTGCTGAACGTGGGACCCTCGGGTGAAGGATTAATTCCTGACGCGTCGATTGAGCGGCTGAACGAAATTGGGAAATGGATGAGCGTGAACGGCGTTGCAATTTATGGAACGAGCGCCGGACCTTTCGTTCGGCAGTTGCCTTGGGGACGTTGCACGTCAAGAATTTCAGGGCGCGACACGCTGCTATACTTTCACGTATTTGACTGGCCGGCGGATGGCAGACTTGAGGCGCCGTTGCTTAATAAAATAAAGCGAGCTTCTCTGCTGGTTGCCCCTTCCAAGGCGCTTGAGACCGAAACGGATCAAAACGGCGTGACAATTCACTTGCCGCAACAGGCGCCGGATCCAATCTCGTCCACGGTAGAGGTAAAAATCGAGGGGGCTCCGGAACTTTTAAACGTGCCCATTGTTCAAAAAGCAGACGGCTCCATCTTGCTTCGCGCCAGCGACGCCGGATTGCACGGTTCGCAGATCCAATACGAGCCCGGCGCGTCGCATGATGACCTCGGTTATTGGTCTCGACCAGAAGATTGGGCGGATTGGACTTTTAGAGTACAACAGCCCGGCGAATTCAACATTACAGCCGAAATTGCCGCGCCCGCCGCCGCCTCATTTAAAATCACGACAGCCGGTAAAACCTTTCAATGCGCGGGACCGGCAACGGGAAGTTATTTCACTTATGCCCAGGCGCAGATTGGAACGCTGGAAATACCGGCTGCCGGCGATGTGACGCTTGCCGTTCATCCGATCAAAGACGGCTGGCAGCCCATCAATTTGCGGTCAATAAAATTGCAGATGGTAAAAAATCCGCGAACAAAATGATGGCCGTTGAATATCGCTGACACAGCTCCAATGAAAAAATTTTCCTGGCTGTTCATTTTCATTGTTTCCGCAATTCTTTTGCCGGGCTGTTTGTTGGAACATCCGAAACCTGCCGTCACGTATACAAACCCGGTTTATGCCGGAGATATGCCCGACCCGTCGGTCAAACAGTTCGGCGCGGAATACTACGCATTTGGCACAACCGGTACCGAACGATTGCCGGATGGAAGAATATTTACGTTATTGCGTTCACGCGACCTTGCGCACTGGGAAAATCTCGGTGGCGCCTTAATTCCTCCGTTTGCCAACCCTGACTACC
>DASYZW010000818.1:0-6648 GCA_035945915.1 Verrucomicrobiia bacterium
GGAATATAATGGGCAAACGTTGGAGGAACTTTACGACCGCGTTTTAGTCGCAGTCGGCCGGATCCCAAATAAAGCCGACCAGGGACTGGAAAATACCAAAATCCAATTCGATGAACGGGGTTTTGTGAAAACAAACGAGCAGCGCCAGACCGATGACCCGAATATCTACGCCATTGGTGATATCGCCGGTGGAATCCTTTTGGCCCATAAGGCCCACAAGGAGGCGCGCATCGCCGTTGAAGCAATTTGCGGCGGAAAAACCGTTTTCGACAGTGTGATTCCGGCGGTGGTGTTCACTGATCCCGAGCTCGCCTGGTGCGGCCTGACGGAAGCCGAGGCGAAGGAAAAAGGCCTGCAATACCAGGTGGCCAAATTCCCATGGTCAGCTTCAGGGCGCGCGCTTTCTTTCGACCGGACCGATGGCGTCACGAAAATCATAGGCGACGCCAACACGGACCGCGTCCTGGGAGTAGGAATTTGTGGCGCCGGCGCCGGCGAATTGATTGCTGAAGCAGTCCTGGCCATTGAAATGGGCGCAACGGTCGAAGACATCGCGGAAACCATTCATCCGCATCCCACACTTTCCGAAACATTAATGGAAGCCGCTGACGCTTTTTACGGCCACGCGACGCATACGTTTACAAAGAAAAAGGAAGAGCAGCCCCGCGGCTGATCCCGGCCCATTTATTGGATTTGTTGATAGGCAATTGCCGCCCGATAGAATCGGTGTGGGAACTGTAAAATGCAATTCGTGAACGTAAACGGCGCCAGGTTCGTATAGACGTTTACCCAGGTTACCATATTGGTGGACGCCTGGACGATCGTGTTATAGGCGGGACTGGCAACGGTCACCTCAATATTGGTTCCCACGATTATCGCATCGAAGTCGGGCACCGGGACCACAGTCACGTTATCGACGCCAAATTCACTACCCATGTCCGCCGCCGCGACAAACGACAGGTCCGTCTGGAGTTCGGTCGCGGTGACTTCGAAATTGAATTCCTTCCATCCGGAATAATATTGTCCCGGCCCGATTTCAAAGGGGTTTAGTAAATTGGCGGAATAGGCGCCGAAATTAAATTCCGCGCTGAAATTGTGGCCATCGCCGTCTTCGGCCCAAAAACTGATGTCATAAACGGCTCCCGGTGTTGTTGAGATTTCCTGCGACAATGTGTCCTGCCCCTGTGTCTCATAGACGAAGCGGGCGTAATACGGATCATTGTAGCCCTGGGTTCCGATGACCGGGCCACTGTAACTCGGTTGAGAAATACTGTGGCTAATTTGCCAATTTTCGAAGCTACCGCCGCCTGCGTCAAAATTTCCATTCTGAACCAGGTTTTGAGAATAACCTGAAAAAGTTATATTAAAGAAAACCGCGACCGCTGCTATCAATAAGCTGCTTCGCCCCAAGCCTACGCCGCCATACTGCATACCGGACTCCTCTAGCATAAAAATTGCCAGAAGATTGTATTTTTATAAGGTGTTGACGTTGAGTAGTTTGAGAGAATTGGCTATGCTTCAACGCCTGGACATTTCGCAATCCTGACGTTTTGAGTAACTCAAAATGCAAGATTCTTAACTGAAGCTCATTGAGTTAATTAGGTTTCCACTTATGCTCTGACGTCCACCGATTCCTGAGGCATTATTAGCTTCTCCTGCTGAAATAGGATTCTAAATGCGTCTTTTTAATTGGTTAAATTCTGGCTTACGCCTCGCGTTTTGTGTATTTTCAAAGGATTCGATATGGGTTTCCTTTTCAAAGAAGAATCCGAGTTGCGTTCCGATCCTAAAAGCGCCCGAAAACGCGCTATTTGGCTTGCGGCTCCGTTTGCGGTTTTTGGTCTTTTGGCTTTGGTCGGCTTTATTCATGATGGTCTGTTTGTCGGTGGCCTCGAGCGCAAAAGAGCCTTCACGTTATTAAGCGTCATGGCTGCGAGCGTCGGGTTTATTGCACTCATTCTAGGCATCAGTGCCAAACGCGACGCAATTCGCTCCGCCGGTTTAAAAACCGAATCGGATGAAAAGCCATGGCTCAGGCGAAACGACTGGGCTGAGGGACGCATCCGCTCTACCCCGAAAAAGGCCGTTTTGCTTTTATGGATTTTTGTGCTTTTTTGGTGCTTTGGTTCCGCGGCTATTTCATTGGCAGTCGTCCCCTGGCAGTGGCACCTGGGGAATCGCGCCGTCCTTTTGGCGCTCATCTTTCCGGTTATTGGCCTTGCCCTCATCATTTTCGCTGTATGGACGACGCGGGCCTGGCGCCGCTTCGGTCGAACTATTTTTGAGATGCCTTCGGTCCCCGCAGCCACCGGTGGCGTCTTGAGCGGCCAAATCCGCATACCCGGGACATTGCGCCCCAAACATGGATGGCACGTTACTTTGACCTGCCTTCGGCGGAAAACTACCGGGCCGACGAATAACCTGCGCACGAACGAACGAGTACTGTGGCGGGATGAGGTCTGGCTTCTGCCCGATTTTCCTCAATCGGAGGCCGGCCAGACCGTGATTCCCGTTTTTTTCCGGTTGCCTGAAGACAAGCCGGAATCCACCGCAGCCACTGGTGACGGCACACATTGGCGGCTCGAATCCTGGGCGCGGCTTTCCGGACCTGATTTTTACACTGCATTTGAAGTCCCCGTCTTTAAACTCGCTGAACAGCCGGCAATCCCTGAAAACGTAATCGCCCGGTATCAACTTTCGCTGGATGAAATTCAAAAGGATCTCGATTCAAAAATTCAGATTGTTGAAACGAGTAACAGCAAGGAATTTGTGTTCCCGGGCGGCCGCACGCCGGCTTTCGCGGCGGGCGCGACGGTTTTATGCCTGATTTGGACCGCAATTGTCGGGCTTCTTATCGCTTACCGCGCTCCGCTCCCGCTTCCGCTTGTATTCGGTGCGATGGATTTGTTCATGCTGGCCTTTGTCGTTGATCTTTGGTTTCGCCGAAGCCGCGTCCTGATTTCCGTTGGCAATGTCAGGATCGAAACCAGTTGGCCATTTTACAAAAAAGACACGTCGCTGAGGACAGCCGACGTGGGTGAGATTGCGGCGGAGATCGGCGCGACCGTCGGTCATGCCGCATATTATGACTTGAAATTGCGCGCGCGGGATGGCAAGGAATGGACGCTCGCAAAAAACCTGAACCACAAGCCTGAGGCGGAATGGCTGGCACGGCAAATGGCAGCCGCGGCATCAAAGTCATCGACATCAGGCAGCAACGCTTGAGACCAAAATCCAAAACTCGCCAGTTACCTGGAAAAAAAGCGAAGGCGGCAAATGTGAAAAGCGGGGTAACCGTTTCAGCTTCCGCTCGTCTGGCTCCGGATGCCGGCCATCGCAATTGGCGGCGGGAAGTTGAGCGCATCCTCATTACCGAGGAGCAAATCGAACGCCGGGTTAAAAGCCTGGCCCGGGAAATTGAGCGCGATTTTCGCGGGCGGGAGATGGTCGTTATTTCCCTTCTCAATGGGACTGTGATGTTCCTGGCGGACCTGATGCGCCACCTCAACCTGCCCATGCGATTGGATTTTATCGGCGTTTCCAGTTACGGTCTCGGGACGGAATCCGGCCATGTTGTCTTCACCAAGGAACTGCGCCTGGACGTTCGCGGACGCGACGTGTTGCTTATCGATGATATTCTCGATACCGGCCGGACTCTGCGTCACGTTTTGCCCCGGTTGCGCACACTCAAACCGCGGCGAATCAAAGTGTGCGTCCTCCTGGATAAGCCGTCGCGCCGGGTCGAGAAAATCCATGCGGATTACGCCGGCTTCGAGATTCCGGACTATTTCGTTGTCGGTTATGGACTTGATTTCGCCGAGCGTTACCGCAATCTCCCGTTTGTCGGCGTGCTTCACCCGCACGTTTATAAACAGGTTTGCAAACAAATCGTTCGCAAATAACGGCAGGGCGGGCAACGCGCCATCCCTTCTGATTAAAAATGGAACTCAGATTGATCAGCCTGTTCGGCTGGATGACCATGATCCTTGCCGCGTGGGCCATTTCCTACAACCGGAGACTTTTTCCGTGGCGCACCGTAGTCTGGGGCGTCGGACTTCAATTCGCGCTTGCGGTCCTCATATTGAAAACCCCCTGGGGAAAGGGCCTCTTCGTCATTGCCGGAAAAATTGTCCAAAAACTCATTCAGTTTTCCAGCGACGGCTGCAAATTTGTTTTTGGACCGCTGGCCGATGAAAACCTTCTGGGACAGGCTTTTGGCTCTGATAACAGCGTCATTTTTGCGGTGCTGGTTATGGGAACCATTATCATCGTCGCGAGCATCTCTTCGCTGTTATATCATTGGGGAATTTTGCAGCGCGTGGTGCATGCGATCGCCTGGGTGATGCGGAAGGCCCTGCGCACCAGCGGCAGCGAAACGCTATCCGCGTGTGCGAATATCTTCATGGGCCAAACCGAGGCGCCCCTGATGATTCGTCCTTACGTGCCGCGAATGACCCAAAGCGAAATTATGACCATCATGGTCTGCGGCATGGCGCATATCGCCGGGGGCGTCGCCGCCATCTACGCCGCCATGGGCATGCAGCACGGATATAAGAATATGGCGGGTCATTTGCTCACGGCGTCCGTCCTCAATTGTCCGGCGGCGCTCATGATCGCCAAAATTCTTTTGCCCGAAACCCAGCAAAGCGAGACTGCCGCAAGCATGCCGGCGACTGTTCCGCGGACGACAGCCAATTCCATTGACGCCATTTGCCGGGGCGCCAGCGATGGTTTTCACCTCGCGCTCAACGTCATCGCGATGTTGATCGCGTTTATCGCCATGATTTCACTGGCCAATTATGTTTTCACTTATCCGCAAAGGCATTTGGGAGTGGCCAATCCCGCAACGCTTCAAATGGTCTTTGGCTGGATAAACGCCCCGTTTGCCTGGCTCATGGGTGTTCCCGTGCACGATGCAGTCGCCGTCGGCCAGATTTTGGGTGAACGCATCGTGCTCAATGAATTTGTCGGTTATCTCGACCTGACTACCCATGCGAAACAGCTCGCGCTGGACCCGCGCAGTTTCACGATTGCCACGTATGCCTTGTGCGGATTTGCAAACTTCTCCAGCATTGCGATCCAGGTGGGTGGCATTGGCTCCCTTGCGCCCGAACGCCGCGGCGAAATGGCCAGGGTCGGCTTCCGTGCCATGCTGGGCGGATTGCTTGCGGCCTACATGACGGCGTCGCTGGCGGGGCTGCTTCTTTAAACGCCGATTCCCAATTTTTAGTGTCTTGTAAATCTCGTGGCTGTAAACGTTTTTCCTCGTTCCGCGCAAATCTTTTGCGCCACCTCGCGTCCGGAAAGCGCCGCGGAAGGCAATCCGCCGCCCGGAATTACCCAATGTCCCGCCATGTAAAAATTCCTGAGTCCCGGAAGCGTATAGGAAATACGTCGGCCCAATATTTGCGGGGTCGGCAGCCAACCCTCATAGCTCGCCCGCCAGTTGTGAGTATAGCGCACAAAGGTCGCCGGCGTCGCAACGTCAAACCGCTCGATGCTCCGCGCCAGGCCCGGAAATCGCTTGTCCAGGATGCCGATGATTTTACGAAGGACATTTTTCTTTTCAGCCCGATACCGGCGCGGGTCTTTCTCCCTTAACTCGATCCAGAATTGATATTGTGTCGGTAATCGCACGGTCATCAGTGATGTTCCCGGCGCGCACAGTCCCGAATGATAATCAAATGTTTCGAGTTCAAAGCAGTCGAGTGACGTTTGGTCATCGATTGGCAAAGGCTCCGGAAGAATCAGGTTTAGAGTGTGCGGCATGCCTGGAAACTCCCGTTTGATTCCCAGCGAAATTTGAATCAACGCGGTAAACGTTTGGCATCTGTCATACAAAAAGCGGATTCTTTTGTCGACGTATCGGCCTTCCAGCATTTTAAAAATTGTGGCATAGCCGTCGGCGCAGGAAATGACCATCGAGGCGGGCGTAAACGTGCCATCTTCACACTCGACGCCGTCAGCGCGGTCATTTTTGGTCGAAATGCGCGTTACCTTGGTGCGATATCGAAAAATTCCGCCCAGTTGCCGATAACGATCGGCTATCGCCATGGCGAAATCCCATGAACCGCCCGCGACAAAGCCGGTGTCGGTGCGCGCCCGAAATGCGAGGACCATCACCAACACCAGCGCCGACATCTCTTCGTTGCCGGTCATTACCTTTAGCGTCTTGCGGATAAATTCGTTTTGATACCTTTTTAAATAATCGCCCAGTTTGACGTTCTTCCATCTCAATATGGTGGGAACGATGGGCAGGTAGCGGAAGGCCTCCCGAATGCGGTCCCGGCGCGGCATCAGCTCGATTGGCTTCTTGAGTGGTTCGAGAAACATGCACCGGTGCGCGTCTTTAATCAGCCGGTCAATCAATTGGCCGTCCTGGGGCGATACTCGCTTTAATTCCACGGCAAGTTTGTCCAGGTTCGCCGGCACCGTCAGCGTTTGACCATCGGGTGCTTCGATTCGGAAAATGTCCTCAAACACGAATACTCTTTTTCCTTCAATCGCGCCAAGTTCACTCCACATCTGGTGGAAAATCGATGATGGGAGGGCGCCCATAAGCCAGCGCAGGCAACCGTCGAACATGTAATGTCCCCGTTTCCACGCCGTGCACAGGCCGCCGGGCAATTCGCCCGCTTCGAGGATCTC
>DASYZW010000819.1:0-3696 GCA_035945915.1 Verrucomicrobiia bacterium
ATTCACGAGGAGACGCGGGCGATTGCGCGTTACGGCATGGCGGGGGCACTGGCGGCCCAAGTGCTGATGATGACGCTCGACGGCGTGCCGATGCTTTATAACGGAATGGAAGTGGGAGACGCAACCGAGTCCGAGGACCCTGCCCTCTTTGAAAAGATGCCGATTTTCTGGAACCCCAGCGGGCGTCCACCCCTGCGCTCGATTTATCGCGACCTGATCAAACTTCGCAAACACAATCCGGCATTTTATAGCGGAACAATGCAATGGCTCGATAACACGGCCACCAACCAGGTCGTTAGCTTCCTGCGTCATGATGATAAGGACGAATTCCTGGTACTGATCAATTTCTCGAGCATCAAGGCCGAGGGCTCCATAAGCATGGATAACGCGGACGGATTTCAGTCAGTCAACATCGGTGACCAACCGCCGCCGATCGATACCAGCCTGCCGGATTTCAAACTGCAAAGCTATGGCTGGTGCATTTTTCATCGGTCAATCTCGAAGTAAGCGGTAATCATTCAATGGCGACGGCGGGCTCACTGCCTGCCGTACGTGGACAATCGCAGTGCAAAATTCGATGATGCGCCGTACGGGGGCGCGTTCCGGCCTCGCTTTCCCCCCGCCCAATGAGGCGATTCATTTATTAGCCCCTCCGTGGTAATTTAGTAGAGAATTTTGACGTTTGAGACTTCGGGTTGGAATATGAATGCGATTAGAAACCTGGTTTTGACGGGGATCCTATGCTTTTTCCTTATTTCCATAGGGAACGCGCAGATCATTTATTCCAATGCATTTAACGGCGGGCCGGTGAACATTAACGGAACGGCGCCCACGGTGGCCAACAATTATGCCGGAGGCGCCAGCGGGGCAAACTGGAATGATGCGCTGGGAATCAATGACACTGGCGCGTTGTGGGCAAACGGCAACGACAACTCATCGCTCGGAGACAGTTGGCTTTTGCCATTTTATCCGCAAGCGGGATATGTTTATACGTTGACCGCTTCGTTGACATTCACCGGCAACCCGGGAAGCTGGGTCGGGCTTGGATTTGCTCAAAATGATCCGATTAATATTTCTTTAGGCGACGGACGGTTCTCCGATAGCGGTGTGAATGGTTATGATTGGCTGATTTTGAATGAACCCAGCGGGAATGTTCAGTATTTTACCGGTCCCAGAGGGACTGCACCGGATATTTTTAACGGGACCGGGTTCACCGGTGGTCCTCAGACCCTTAAAGTGCAGGTGGTCCTGGACACAACGGGCGGATCATGGTCGATGACTGCTTATGTTAACGGCGTTCAGATGGGAAGCCCCGTTGCCTATTCCAGTAACCCGCCGATTGGCGCCGTGGGAATTACGCAGACCAGTTTGAGCGCGCCCGCCGCAGTCCAATGGAATTATTTGACGCTGGAAGCGGCCGGGACGGGGCCGACGACTAACACCCTCACTACCACAGTCGGATTTTTAACGAAGAAAACGGGGCGGCCTTTGAACCCGGCGTTCGGCGGATTGAGTTATGAAAAACTTGGGATTGCGAGTGGTTTCTTCACTGCCAACGACGTTCCGCTGGTGAAATTGTTCAGCTTGCTGGGCCCCGCCGTCCTGCGCATCGGCGGGGGCACCGTGGACCAGACGTGCTGGAACGGACTTTCGAATACGATTCCCATTACGGCTTCCGAGGTGGACACGTTTGCGGGATTTATCAAAGCGTTGCCGACAAACTGGTCGGTGATCTACGGCATCAATCTTCTCTCGAATACCCCGGCAAACGCCGCCGCTGAAGCGGCCTATGCGGCGAACGCGCTCGGGCCAAGGCTGCTGGGCTTCCAAATCGGAAATGAACCTGAATATGGTTTTACGCGGTACAGCACTTATCTTTCGCGCTGGCGTCCACTGGCGGCGGCGATTACCAACGCAGTGCCCGGATGGGCGATCACCAACGGCGGCAATGGCTGGACATTTAGCGGCGCTGACGGAGGGCAAGGCCAATTGGCGGCGTTCACGGATCCATTTGCAAGCGATGAATCAGGCGTGGCCTCGATGCTCACGCAGCATTATTACCGGGCCGGGCCGTCAACCAATGACACCATGCAACTGCTGCTGCAGCCCGATCCGTTTCTGCAAACGTTAGTCAGCAATATCGTGACGGCAGCCGCCGGACATTGCCCGCTCGGCGCGCGCATCGACGAGTGCGGTTCATATTCGGCAGGCGGCACCGCCGGCGTGAGCGATGCGTATGGCGCGGCCTTATGGTCGCTGGATTTCATGTTTACGATGGCGACGGCCGGCGGCCAGGGCGTCAATTTTCATGGCGGCGGCCGCAGCCCTTACTCGCCGATTATCGACAACGGAACGTCTGTGACATCGGTCGGGCCGGAATTTTACGGACTGAAATTGCTGTCGATGATTCCACCGGGCAACATTATTCCAGTTACGATGACGCCGCCTTTGAACATTAACTTCACGGCTTACGGAGTGCGCCAGCTGAACGGAGCGATTAGCGCGTTATTTAATAACAAAGAGACGGGCGATACAGTGGTGGTGACCGCGAACCTGGGGCCAAACGTCGCGGCCGCGCAGTTGATCGAGCTGACCGGGCCGTCGCTCGGCAATACCAGCGGCTTCACGATCGGCGGCGCGGCGATTAATCCGAATGGAAGCTGGAACGGCGGCGTGGACGCGGTGTTAGTGGCGACCAATGGGCTGTTGACGGTGAGTGTGCCGCCGGCGAGCGCCTTTCTTTTGAATCCGTTATTGACGCCCATTATCACGGTTAACGCAAAGGGCAGCCAGTTCATGTTAAGTTGGCCGACAAATTATGCCGGCTGGCTGTTGGAATCAAACGCCGCAGGATTGACCAGCCCCGCCTGGTTTCCGTTACCGGGTTCAGGCAACACAAATAACGCGCAAATTTCAATTCTGCCCGGCCAAAGCAATGTGTTTTACCGCCTATCAGCTCCGTAATTTTTGCGAGCTGTTCATTTAAGGTTCAAGGATAAACCAACCGGAAATACCGTGCCGGCAACGAATTCGTGACGGTGACAGTCGTGCCAGGCATCGCATTGGTGACATTGGTCCAACCGGGCAAGGCCAGATTCGTTGTGCTTTGCAAAACGTAATTGTTGGCCCAACCCGGCCAGGAGAGAACGCTTTGATCGCCCTCAGAGAAAATGTTCAAAGCGGGAGCGGACAAAGACAGCTCGAACACCGCGCCATAGCGGTTGGTGCCGCCTCCGATTGTTGTTCCAAAAAGATTGCCGCTGTTAGCCAAAGCCAGACCGGCGATGGGATTGGCGCCGTCATGACCATCGGTGAAAGAATAAAGCGATGCCAGGTCGCCGTTAGTGGCGATTTGAAAAATGACGCCGTAACCGTTGGCGCCGCCTTCGTACGTTGTTCCGTAAAGATTGCCGTCGTTGCCTTGCGCGAGGGCGCCTTCGGGATAGGCGCCGTCATGGCCATCGGTGAAGGAATAAAGCGGCGTAAGGACCCCGTTGGTAGCGAATCGAAAAACGACGCCGTAATTATTGGCGCCGCCCTCTTCAGTTGTCCCGTAAAGGTTGCCGTCAGTGGTTTGCAATAAACCCGAGGCAGGAGAGGCTCCGTCATTGCCGTTCGTAAATGAATAAAGCGACGTCAGGACACCGTTGGTGGTGATTCGATATATGACGCCGTAGCCGTTGGCGCCGCCTTCAT
>DASYZW010000820.1:0-18196 GCA_035945915.1 Verrucomicrobiia bacterium
ACGCTCACAAACAATTATATGCCGCTCTTGCGGTATCGCATCGGCGATCTCGTCGAGCGTCAGGTCACTCCCTACGCGACCAGTTATATTGTTCATGGCCGCGCCCGGGACGCCATCCGTGATGGCGACGGCCGCCGGGTCACGACCTGGGCCGTCGACCGGTGCTTCGATGGTGTTGACGGCATTGTCCATTACCAGGTACATCAGGAAAGAAATGGCAACGTTCAATTCCGCTACATTCCCGATGGGAGCGGCCCCGGCGAACAACTTCAGGCGATTGTCGCGAAGTTGGACGCGTTGCTTAAACCGAAATCTTCTATCACCGTTGAATCCGTCGCCAAACTGCCGCCGACCCCTTCCGGAAAATTCAGGTTAACCGTTCCCGCGGAATCCTGAAGCTTTGCGGGTTCGTCTCAAGCGCGACGCTGCTTCACGGCATCACTGATAATTTCAGGATCCACAAAGGAGGATTGAATCCGGCATGCCAATATCGTATAAACCGGAAATCTATGAACCGCAGGGACATGCTTGTTGCAGTGGGATTGGTGGCTGCCGCAAGCCCTTTGTTGGCGGCGCCCGCGCAATTGGACAAGACAATTTCTGCGCCTCGCCTGTTCGATGTGACGAAATATGGCGCCATCGGCGATAGCCGGACGCTGGCTTCCCCGGCGATTAACAAGGCAATCGATGCATGCGCCTCGGCGGGCGGGGGCATCGTCTATATTCCGCCAGGCACTTATTTGTCCGGAACGGTCATTTTAAAGAGCAATGTCACGCTATACCTCGAAGCTGGCGCAACTTTGCTCGGCAGCACAAATCTCTCGGACTATATCTCCGTTGAAGGCCCGCCCGCCGATGCCGATGCCAATCAGCGGCATCTTGTCTGTGCGCGCGATGCGGAAAACATCAGCCTGGCCGGTCCTGGCACATTGGACGGCCAGGGCGCCGCTTTTTGGATGCCGAGCGGCCGGGCTCCGGTTCCTGCCGAAAATGCCTGGCGCGATGTCGTCGCGTTCGATTGGAAGCATGGGCGGCGTCCGTCGCCCATGCTCGAATTTTACAATTGCAAAAATTTGCGCATTACGGATGTTCAAATCAAAAATTCCCCCGGCTGGACCTTGCGGCCCATTCATTGCGATAACGTCTTTATCCGTGGAATCACCATCAAGAATCCCGTTTTCGGTCCGAACACGGACGGCATTGACCCAACCTCATGCCACAACGTTTTCATCTCGGATTGCCTGATCGACACCGGTGACGACGCCATTTGTTTAAAGAGTGAAAATCCGTATGGCGAAGATTTGCGGGTATCGAAAAACATCACCATCGTCAATTGTGTGTTGAGCGGCTGTTGCAACGGCTTCAAGATCGGAACCGCGACCCATGGCGGCTTTGAAAACATCGTTTTTTCCAATAGCGTCATTTTCAACGATGATGTCCCCCTGAATTCGCGCATCATCGCCGGCCTGGCCATCGAAATGGTCGACGGCGGTTGGATCGATGGCCTGCTCGTTTCCAATATCAGGATGCAGCGGGCTCGTACGCCCATCTTTATCCGCCTCGGAAACCGCGCGCCCCGCCCCGATGGAACCCCCGGGAAATTGCGCGGCGTGATGATTGAAAATGTCCAGGCGACCGGTGCAATCCTCACAAGTTCCATCACCGGCCTCGACAGTTTTGATGTGGAAGACGTGACGCTGGCAAATGTCCGGATCGATTCCGAAGAGAATGGCAAAGTCGAATGGGTGGACCGAAAAATTCCCGAACCGTCCCAATCCTATCCCGAAGCGCGTGGCTTCGGACGCCTTCCTGCGTATGGATTGTATTGCCGGCACGTCACCGGTTTGCGCCTGAGAAATGTCGAATTCCGGGCTGGCGGCAAGGAAGCGCGCCCCGCGATTGTCTGTGACGATGTGAAGGACCTGGAGTTGGACGGCATTCGGGGCGCAACAATTGCCGGCGCACAGCCGGTGATTCAATTGCGACAAACCAGCCGGGCATTTATTCGGGGATGCTGCGCTCCTGCCGGTGCAAAAACATTTCTTGAAGTCCAGGGCAGCCGGAGTGAATCCATTGCCTTGAATGGGAATAATCTTCTATCCGTGGAGCAATCTGTAAAATCCGGCCCGGACGTTTCGCAAAGCGCGGTCACAGCGTCGGGAAATGTCGTAAAAACGTAGCGGCTGTCAGCTCTTCCGGCGGCGGACAAAGAATTGCAGAATCTTTATGACCCTCTCTAAATGGGTTGGCAAAACTTTTCTTGCCCCCATGGTTCGCTTGTGAAATAATTCACAATCTATGGCTCATGTTAAACTACATATTCCCGGTCCGGTTGAGGTCAGCGAAAAAACTTTCAAAGCGCTCTGTTCGCCCATGATTGGCCACAGGGGGCAGGGGTTCAAAGATCTCTACGCAAAAATCCAACCGCAACTGCAACAGTTGCTCTCCACCAAACAGTTGGTTTACCTCAGCACCTCTTCCGCCTGGGGCGTCATGGAAGGCGCCATCCGGAATCTCGTGTCCAAAAAAGTTTTGAACTGCATGTGCGGCGCCTTTTCGGATAAATGGTTCGATGTCTCCAAAAAGTGCGGCAAACAGGCCGAAGCGCTCCAGGTGGATTGGGGTTCGCCCATTCGTGCCGAAGCCATCGACCAAAAACTCGCCACCGGCCAATTCGATGCCTTGACGGTCATTCATAATGAAACGTCAACCGGCGTCATGAGCCCGCTCGATGAAATCGCCGCGCTCAAGAAGAAATATCCCGATGTCATGTTCATCGTGGATTCGGTCAGCTCCATGACCGCCGTTCCGTTGAAATTCGACGAATTGGGCATCGACGTCTTGCTGGCCGGCACGCAGAAAGCCTTTGCGCTTCCTCCGGGCACTGCCGTTTTTGCCTGCTCTCCGGCGGCCCTCGCCAAAGCGGCCACCATCAAGGATCGCGGCTACTACTTTGATTTTGTTGAATTCCAAAAGAACGCGGAACAAAGCATGACGCCCAGCACGCCAAGCATCCCGCATATCTACGCCTTAAGCTCCAAGCTGGATGAGTTCTTCGCCGAAGGCCTGGAAGCCCGTTATGCGCGCCATAAAAAGACAAATCAAATGACGCGTGACTGGGCAAACAAGCACGGGTTCAATTTCTTCGCGGATGCCGGATTCGAGTCGGTAACGTTGACCTGTGTCAACAACGGCGCCAAACCGGGTGGACGCACCGTGGACGTGGCTAAATTGCAAAAGCTGACCAAAGACCAGGGCTTTTTGATCGACGGCGGCTACGGGAAAATCAAAGGCGCCACGTTCCGCGTTTCCAACATGGGCGACGAAACGGAAGCCACCATGGGTCAATTGTTCGCCGCCATGGACAAGGCCATGGCGCAACTGTAAGCTCTGGACCGAAAAAACGAATAACCTTCGATTCAAAACTTCGAAGGACGGCCGGAAGTTAACCAGCAATAACCATAACGATAACAGGCGGTGTGTTTGACATGGCGCACCGCTTTGCTAACGTATTTTTTTTATGAGAATCGGAGTTCCAAAGGAAATTAAACAGCAGGAATACCGCGTGGCATTGTTGCCCAGCGGGGCGTATCAACTCACCAAACGGGGTCACGAGGTAATCGTGGAATGCGGCGCCGGCGCCGGCGCCGGCTTTCCGGATTCGGAATATAAGCAGGCCGGCGCAAAGCTGGTGGACTCCCATAAGGCCGTTTTTGAAAAGGCCGACATGATCGTCAAAGTCAAAGAGCCGCTGCCGTCGGAATTCAAGCTGCTCCGTCCCAGACAAATCCTTTTCACCTACCTGCACCTCGCCGCGGACAAGCCGCTCACCGACGCGCTTGTTAAATCCGGCGCGACCTGCATCGCTTACGAAACGCTTGAGGTCAACCGCCGCCTGCCATTGCTCGAACCCATGAGCGAAATCGCCGGGCGCATGAGCATCCTCGTGGGCGGATATTTCCTGGCCAAACATTTTGGCGGCAGCGGCATTTTGCTCGGGGGCGTCCCGGGCGTCTTGCCGGGCAAAGTCGTCGTCTTGGGCGGTGGCTCCTCCGGCATCAACGCCGCGCGTATGGCCCAGGGCATGGGCGCCGACGTCACAATCCTGGAAGTCGACCTCGAACGCATGCGTTTCCTTGATATCACGCTTCACACCGCGCACACGCTGTACTCGAACGAAAGCCATCTCATGGAATTATTGCCGGATGTGGACCTCCTCATCGGCGCTGTCCTCGTGCCCGGCGCCAAGGCGCCCAAGCTCATCACCCGCGAAATGCTCCGCAAGATGCATCCGGGCAGCGTGCTCGTGGATATCGCCATTGACCAGGGCGGTTGCGCTGAAACCTCCCGGCCCACGACCCATCAGGACCCGGTTTTCGTCGAAGAAGGCGTCACTCACTATTGCGTGGCCAATATGCCTGGCGCGTACGCCCGCACGGCGACCCAGGCTCTGACCAATGCCACCTTTCGATATATTGAGACCCTTGCCGACTTGGGCCTGGCGGATGCCTGCCAGAAGTTCCCGGCTTTGGTCAGCGGCATCAATGTCAAGAATGGCAAGATCACTCACAAGGCGGTCGCCGAAGCGCACGGCCTGCCTTTGAACTGATCCTCGTGTGATGGCGCTCGAACCGCTCCAGCAACTCGCGCGCTCACGCGTCCGCTGGCGCGGTCGGGAACTGGCCTATTTCTCCGGGTGCGATTATTTTCGCCTCGCCACGCATCCCGGCGTGCTCAAAGCCGTCGGCGCTGGCCTCAAAAAATACGGCCTCAACGTCGCCGCATCCCGCCTCACGACCGGCCATCATAAAATCTACGAACACCTGGAAGACCACCTCGCGCGGTTCTTTAAAGCCGAAGATGCCCTGTTGGTTTCAACCGGCTATTTGACGGGCATCATCGTCGCCCAGGCGTTGTCAGGAAAGTTTTCGCATGCGCTCATGGACGAACGGGCGCATCCCGCTATGCTGGATGCCGCCGATCAATTGGGCTGCCCGATTTTGAAATTTAAACACCGTGACGCGGATGATTTCGCTAAAACAATTAATCGTTGCGGGAAAGGGGCCCGCCCGATTGTTCTTACCGACGGAATGTTTTCGCACAACGGTTCCGTCGCTCCGCTCAAGGCCTATCTGAAAAATCTGCCGCGAGACGGAATGATCCTGCTTGACGATGCGCATGGCGCGGGGGTGCTGGGAAAGAACGGACGCGGGACGCCGGAATACGAAAACGTCAGCCGTCGCCAGGTCATCCAATGCATCACGCTCAGCAAAGCGTTTGGCGTCTATGGTGGCGCGATTTTGGCGACGCCGGCGTTGCGCGAAAAAATCTTATGTCATAGCCGCGTGTTTATCGGCAGCACACCGTTGCCATTGCCGTTGGCCAACGCCGGGTTGGGTTCGCTGAAAATCTTTCGGTCACGTGGCGTCGCGTTGCGTCGACGCTTGTTTGAAAATGCCGGATATGTGAAGGCCAGGCTGGAGGAAGCCGGGTTGACGATTCCGCGGACGCCGGGACCGATAATTCCGCTCACGACGAAGAGCGAACCGGAAACCCGGGCCCTCAAAAAGCGCCTGCTTGCCGCCGGGATCTTTCCCCCATTTTTGAAATATCCCGGTGGCGCTGCCGGCGGATATTTCCGTTTTGTCATTTCCAGCGAACATAGCCGTTCACAACTTGATTGTTTGGTAAATGCGTTGAAGGGTTCTTAATGAAACGGCTGGGCAAAAATCTCGGAAAATATCTTGGCGACACCATTGATATTAAAAAAGTCCTGTCGGATATCCGCCTTGCCGCCCAAACAAACGCCTGGGACCTCGAAACGTTTCATAAGGTCGGCGAATTCGAACTGCTTGCCCTGCATCGCGATTCTCGAACCAACGGCGGGCGTCGTCGAATCTATATTTCAGCCGGCATCCACGGCGATGAACCGGCCAGCCCGCTCGCGGCGCTGAAACTGTTGCGGGAAAACCGCTGGCCGGACAACGTGGAAGCGTGGATTTGTCCATGCATGAACCCGGTCGGTTTTACGTTGAATACCCGCGCCAACTCCGGAGGCATTGACCTCAATCGCGCTTATTTAAATCCCGTCGCGGACGAAATCTCGGCCCACATTTCGTGGCTCGAACGTCAACCAAAGTTCGATTTGTCGATCCTGTTGCATGAGGACTGGGAATCGCATGGATTTTATCTGTACGAACAAAATCCGGACGCGAAGCCGTCGTTTGCCGGGTTAATAATCGACGCCGTTGAAAAGGTTTGTCCGATTGATCGGTCGGAGATTATTGAAGGCCGGCCCGCCCGGGGCGGAATTCTGCGCCCGAACATTGACCCGCGTTCGCGTCCCGATTGGCCTGAGGCGTTTTACCTCATTACTCATAAAACCCGGCAAAGCTATACCGTCGAAGCACCCTCGGATTTTCCGATCGAAACCCGCGTCAACGCCCTGGTCGCGGCAGTAAATACCGTGCTCGGTGTCCAGCCTTCGGGCGGTTCCGGTGGATCCACCGGGCGGACAGCCTAAAGGGTTGACGCCAGGCTGACCATCCATCGCGCAAATCTACCTCGACACCATCCCACGATGAATCAACAGGTAGATCGCAAAGCCGAACGACAAAATGCCAATGATAAAAAATACGACCGTCACGACGGTCCGCAACGTCTGCGCCTTTTCGCGAATATTGTCAGTCTGCTTGCGTTCAGCGTCCATCAGGCTCTCCAGGTCTGTGCCCAATGCGGCGGCAATCGCTTCTTCATCCTTAAGTTGGAGACTGAGCCACGCGCCGTCATATTCATTGCGCCATTCAGCCGGCAGGCGCGCGAGGGTGCCGGCGTCCGGCGGCCGGAATCCAAAGCTCTTCCAGAACGGAGAGCGTTCCTGTGTCCAAAGCCGAAATACGGTATGATTGGACGAGAGAATCTGAATGCGTTGCCAGAACAGGTCGCGCGCGGCGTCTGCCACGGAAAAATCGGTGAAACCTTCGTTGTGCAAGAGGGCGTGTTGCTGAGACACGACAAATCCGATCGCCCCCAGGAACGTCCCGTTTGCATCCACGACAACTTGAAACTCGGTGAGACGTTTCTCCAGTTCATCCGCCGGCAGGTTCATGGACGACCACAATGACCTCAGATTGGCCAAATCGTCGGTCGTCGCGCGGCGAACGTTCAGGGGTAACGTATGCACGAATAGATTTTATCCGTTTATCCAAAGAGCGCAACGCGCCCAATCCGATTTAGCATCGTCAGCCTGTCTGCCGGACGCCAACCCGTTTTTACGCCGCCGTCTGTGAAAACTGAAATAGTGCCGAAAGGAAAGCCGAAACCGTAAAGTGTGCACGGTTCTTGCTCTCACCGGGCTCAGCGTTTATGCCATTACAACCCGAATCACTGATTAAATTCTATCGCGCCAACCGGAATCTTGGAACTTCCCGACCTGTGATTGTCGCCGTCGGCGACACAATGCACGAGGGCATCCCGTTTTACGAATATTACGTGTTCCATGCGTTTTCTGACGTGTCTTTTCTTTTTTCCCGGGCGGTTTGCGGGTTCGTCGACGAGTGGAACCCGGTCGATTTTGGTCAGTTCCCGGATGTGTTTTCCGCGAAAGCCTTGCTTGAAGCATCCTTCCGCGGGGCGCAGGACCGCCTCGAATTTGAAGTTTCCATGCACGACCGCGAATTTTTTCGATCGGCGTCGCTCGGTTTTGACGAAACGGATGAATTCCCTTTGATCGAGTTTCGGGTCTATCAAAATTTTTCCAGTGAATGCGCCAAAATGTTCGGGTTTTCGCGCGCCCAGGCAATTCGCGCGCTCAAAGAAAAAGTGGACAAATATCCCGCCGTAAAACTCGTCCGCGAGCCAAAGGAATAAAGCAAAACGTTGCCGTCAGAATCCATTCTCCCCGTCGACAGACACCGGCCCTTCACAACCTTCATCCAATCGGCGCTTGCGTCATGGACTGCGGTGGCAATCTCGTCTGCGGGAGCGACACCGCTTTCGCCCGATAAACTTTTACCTCAAGCAGGTGTGATAAAAGCAGTGAATGCATCTTCCGGCGGCGCGCCGTAGACCTGAATGTCGAAAAGCGGAAGCATGCGACGTCATCAGGCTAAATCAGAGCCATTCGCCGCGCCTGCGCGAAGCGAGGCTTGATGAGAATTCCACAGAGGATTGCAAACAAAAGCCAATCAGGGTGTTTTGATTTTATAAAAACGACATTGGCTGTTTGTCGTGCCGGTGTCGATGAAAGTGGAATTCGCCTGTGTGTTTGTGAAGACAAATCCGTCAAACCAACTCAATAAATTTGTGGAAATTTGAATTCGATAGGTATAACCGGGTTGGGTAATAGCCTTTAAAACGTAAACCTGGTTGCTAATGCCGCCGCTTAGCAGTGGAGCAGCCTGGGCATTGGTGGCGATTGATTGTAGAATTATCCCGTCGTCACCCGCAACCAAATAGGAACCGTTGCCAAAGGTGGCGCTGCGAATTTGAGGGTCGCTAATATCTCCCCCAATTCCTCTGGTGGTCCAGGTGATTCCGTCCGGCGATGTCGAAATAACATTTCCGAAAGTGCTGAATTCATTGCCGGGAGCCACAAAACCCTGGTCTCCATAAGTAATAGAATAATCCGTGTTTCCCCCGGAATTATCCGCGGTCCAGGTGATTCCATCCGGTGAGGTCGTAATCTGGGTGCCGCTCGAGATGATATTCTGGCCGACAGCGACGAACATGGCGTTTCCGTCTATGACTGAATTTAAATTGTACGAGACCCCGGAGTTTCTAGCGGTCCAGGCTAAACCATCGGGCGATGTGGCGATAGCATTTCCCGAAATGGCGACAAAGAGATTCGCCC
This sequence comes from Verrucomicrobiia bacterium, assembly GCA_035945915.1. Lineage (GTDB taxonomy): Bacteria > Verrucomicrobiota > Verrucomicrobiia > Limisphaerales > UBA11358 > UBA11358. Next base: position 8,852 of record DASYZW010000820.1, read on the forward strand.
CAAAAGTAATCGCGCCGGTGGTGGTGAAAGGCAGGGAAGGAAATGAACTCGTCCAATTAATTCCATCCGTGGATCGATAGACAATTCCTGCTGAACCCATTGCGATATAAACTCCATTTCCATAGGCAACGCAGTTGGGAACATTCGTCGCTCCAATATTTTGACTGACCCAATTGAGGCCGTTGCTTGAGGTCAGGATGGCCCCCAGGCCGTTGGCGCTTCCCACTGAAACGAAGAGATTCGTTCCAAATGTGGCCCCTGTGAAAGTATAGTTGTTACCAGTAAAGTCGGTGGTCCAATCAGCACCATTGCCTGATGACAAAATGATATTTTTCCCAACAGCTACATAGGCGCCGTTGCCATACGTTACGCTGGCCAAATTTTGGGTGGTATCGGAATTTCGCGGCAACCAGGGTATGCCGGCTGGAATGGCGCCTGAACTACCCGTTGCCAGGAAATTCCCATTGGCATAAAGCAATCCGCCCAGGTCATTGGTGACGCCGGTGCCGTGCATGCTCCAACCAGTTCCATCCAGGGCGGTAAGAAAAACGCCTCCCTGACCGGCTGCGCCAAACCACCCCAGTGTGTCATTGGCCACTGCGCAAAGGTTATTTTCGGTGCCTGAAGTCTGCACGGTCCAGGTTACGCCGTCGGGGGACGTATCGATGGTGCCGGAGTCACCCACGGCAACAAGCATTCCACTATAAACATGGTAAATAGAGACAGCAGCCAGTCGGAAAAAAGTGCCTGAAGATCGGACCGTCCATCCCAAACCATCAGTAGAGGTCATGATCGTGCCTGAGTCTCCAACGACGACGAAGATGTTCTCAACGTGATTCCCCCCGGTCGTTATGGACACGGAGCCGGCGTCGGCTCCGTTGAAATTGTAAGGCGCTCCTGTATTGATCGCTGTCCAATTTACAGCGTTGGTGGAGGTGAGGATTAATCCCTGGCTGCCTGCTGCCACATAGCGGCCGGATCCGTAGCAGACAGCGGAAAGCTGGTTTGTCACCGGAGATGTTTGCCGGGTCCAAACGATTCCGTCGGCTGAGTTCAAAATGGTGCTGGGTACACCGGGAGCAGAACCACCCACTGCCACAAATCCGTTGCTCCCATATTTAACTCCGTAAAGCCGATTGGTCGTGCCCGACGCCTGCGGAATCCACGTAACGGTGTCGGTGGAATAAAGAATCGTCCCGTGGTCACCCACCGCGACATAAACTCCATTACCAAAAGCAACGCTGTGAAGAAATTCTGACGTTCCCGAAAATCGAGGGGTCAGAATGTCGAATTGGTCTGCGACAGATGTACCAACTGTGCATGTCAACAACGATACCAGAAGGAGAATTGCGTTTTTCATAGTGAAAATGCTTTCAATGACGACTTCGTATTCGATCCCCGCACTTTATGGATCGGGGATGGCGCCGGTGCCAGTTGTTTGGCGGGTCTGCCGGAACATTGAAACAACCGAAAAGAAAACCCGTCAAAACGCCAAATATCGCCAATTATTGTGAAAACCTTAGTGCTCATATCTCAACTGCAATGGCTTTGCTCGTGACACCTAATCACGGATGGTTTCTAATGTCAAGACAAATCCCCTTTAATAGCCAGCCTTACTCTCAAACCCGCATTCTATTTAAGAATTTGATTCAAATGAAATTCTCAAAGGCTGTATCGGCATTTTTGGAATGACGACCATTTTCGGGCCCTAACTAAGATCAGTGTCCAGATCGCCCGTGTACCGTTTTGTCGGTAATTCGGGACAGACTGTCACGGCATCCCTCGCAAATACCTGGAAATCAGCACTGGCACTTCAACTGCTGCCAATCTCGTTCGTCCAAAATCCGGATCTATCCGGAATCGCATGAAGAAGCCGCAAATTTCAAACGTTGCCCGCGCGGCAAAACTTTTCCTGGTCATTCTCTTCCTCTCGCCGGTTTTTAATGCGCGGGCCCAGTTCACTTTCACCACCAACGGCGACGGTTCCTTGAACATCGCGCTATACACCGGGTCCCATGGCGTCGTCCTGATCCCCAATACAACGAATGGCCTGAGAATCACGAGCATCGGGGCGGCAGCATTCTTTAATAATACCAACGTGACGAGCGTCACGATCGGTACGAACGTCGGGATCATTCTGGATCAGGCTTTTTCCTATTCCACCATCACCAGCGTCGCGCTCCCGGCCAGTGTCACCAATATCGCATTCGACGCCTTCCTGGATTGCTATGACCTTACGAACTTCTCGGTGGCAACAAATGATCCGGATTTTAGCAGCGTGGCCGGAGTCTTATTCAATCAAAACCAAACAACCCTGATTTCATATCCCGAGGGCAGAGCAGGGGGATACGCCGTCCCGAATAGCGTGACAAATATCGGCATCTACGCGTTCTTTGGCTCGTCCAACCTTGCCAGCGTCGCATTATCAACCAACGTTGACACAATTGAAAATTACGCGTTTTATAATTGTCCGGGCCTGGCGGCGATAGCGGTGAATACAAACAATCAGTCGTACAGCAGTGTCGCTGGCGTTTTATTCGACAAAAACCAGGACACGCTCATTGCATTTCCCGCCGGGAACGCGGCCGCGTCTTATACCATGCCAAACGTCGTCACGAACATCGGTATGGAAGCATTCTATGGATGCCAAAAACTCACGAACGTCACGATCGGCACGAACGTCGTTGTCGTCGGGGACGCGGCATTTGATTATTGCACCGCCCTCACCGGCATCACCTTGCCCAATAGCGTTGCCGTTATCTCGGGTGACGCCTTCGCTGAATGCAGAGCCTTGGCCAGCATCGCCATCGGGACGGGAGTTACAAATATTATGTATCAGGCGTTCATCGGTTGTTCCAGCATAGCGGCCATAACTGTAGCCGCGGGCAATCCAGCCTTTAGCAGCGTAGGCGGCGTGTTGTTTGACAAAAACCAGGCTTTGCTTGTCCTTTACCCGCCGGCAAGCAGCGCCGTGTCCTATGCCGTTCCAGGCACGGTCACAAATATCATGGCGGACGCATTCATGGATTCCGATAACCTCGCCAGCGTCACCCTCGATTCCAATCTTCAGAGCCTGGGAGACTCAGCCTTTCAAAATTGTTTTAATCTCACCAGCATTGCCATCCCCAATAGCGTGACCAGCATGGGCAACTTCGTGTTCTACCAATGCGTTAGCCTGACGAATGTCATCGTCGGCTCCGGTCTCAACGACATCGGGTTTCAGGTCTTCGCGTATTGCTATAGTCTGGCAGGCGCCTATTTCACAACCAATGCTCCCGCGATGAATGCAGACGCGTTCGACGACGATTTCCTCGCGACGGCCTATTATCTGCCCGGGATGACCGGCTGGAACACCATCTTCGACGGTCTTCCAACCGCTCTCTGGCTGCCGCAAATCGTGGACAGCGCCGTGCGGACAAATCAATTTGGATTCCTGGTCAATTGGGCGAGTGGCGAGAAGGTTGTGGTGGAGGCTTGCACCAATTTGGCCGGCCCCGTTTGGTCACCTTTGCAAACCAATTTGCTTAGCGGCAATTCGTGGCCTTTCAGCGACCCGCAATCGACAAATTTTCCAAACCGATTCTACCGCGCCATTTCGCCATAAGTGAACGGCAAGGCCAATGTACGAACGTTGATCGGTTCGCCGGTTGTATCATGCCATTTGGGAATAACGTCCGTTTCTGAAAAAGGGGTCCTGGGATTGTAGCCTTTCTCATTCACTTTGTTTTGGGCCGGTTGGAAACCGGATTACGGCCCCAAAAACATTACGGCGACACCGCGCGGAAAAACTCTGGACTTGATTCCGGGTCAGTATTGGTCCACTGCGTAATAGCCGGCGCGTCATTGAACGTCGCGATGGTTGACCATTGAGGCGCCGCCGGATTTGTGGCGGACTGAATTCGAAAGGCGCTTCCAGGTGTGATAAAAACAGTGAACCCATGTTCCGGCGGGACGCCGTGAATTTGAATGTCAAATAGCGGCGGGACAGGGTCCGATTCGATCGCGGTGCCGCCTGAACCAACGACATCAAAGCGATCGTTGAGAAACGCCGAGCCGTAGATCGTCTGTCCGCCAGTCGCGCCAATGTCGCGCGGCGTCCAATTGACGCCATCCGGAGAGGTGAAAACCACCGGGCCGGCGCCTGCTATCAAATAGTAACCGTCCCCGAAGCTGGCAGTCTCGAGGGTTGCCGAAGAACCCGATGTCTCCGCACTCCAATTGATCCCATCGGCTGACGTCAGAATGGTACCAGACACGCCAACCGCCAGGAATCCGGCGGAGCCATAGGTGACAGACATCAGGTTATTCAATTGGCCGGAATCCTGGACGGACCAATTGATTCCATCAGAGGATGTCACGACCGTGCCTTCCTGACCCACAGCCACGTATAGACCGTTTGAATAAGCGACTCCATAAAGCGCCAGCGAGGTTCCGGATAACCGGCTCGTCCAAATTATTCCGGACGGCGAGGTTTGAATGGCCCCGTTATCGCCGACCGCTACCAGCAGGCTGTTGCCGGCTGCGACGCAATGAAGGTTTTGGGTGGTGCCGGAATTATGCTGCGTCCAAGTGCTGCCATTGGTGGACTGATAAATATAGCCCGAATTTCCAACAGCCACGAAAGTATTGCCGTAGGTAATGACCGAATTTGCCGAGAGACCGTTCGCCTCGGAGGTATAGGGCAGTCCGTTTGTGGATTCGACAAATGAGTCGGGCGTGGCGAGAACATATAGGTTGTTGGAAAAGGCAATGCCATTGAACGTGTTCGTCGGACCGATGGCGGACGCGGGAGCGAATCCTTGAGCTGACCAATTCACCACATCTGGAGATACAAAATTCCCATATTTGCCCACGGTAACGTAAGAGCCGTTTCCGTAGGCGCCGCTGCTGCCGAATGAAGAGGGTGGTAAGAATCCAGGGAGGGTGATATTGGTTTGAGCCCAATTGATCCCATCGGCGGAGAATTGCAGGAATTTCTGGGCGTTGGCTTCTCCCGCGGCAATAAACTGCTTGTTTCCAGTTACGAAAAATTCATAGAAGAAACCATTGCCGCCCGTATAGACGTTGCCAAGATAATTTGTTGTCCAATGAGTCCCGTCCGTTGAGAAAAAAGTAAACATGTCGTACGACTGGGACGTGGCAAGGAGGGAGCTTCCAATCACGAAACCGCGATCGGACGCCGTCACAATCTCGTTGACCATCGGGGCGCCCAGGGTACTTGAAGTGGTCGGCGCCAGCGTATTTGCAGTCCAATGGAGTCCGTCGGTGGAAAAAAAGTCTTGAGTTGTGCCTCCGGTGACATCGTTTAGAGCCACAAATCCGACGCTATTTCCAGCCAGGGCGGTCGCGTTGGTCAAACCGGAAACCGCCGGTAACCAATGGACTGCGTCGGACGAAGCCAAAATGGCTCCGCCCGACGCCACAAACTTTCCGTTGCCGTAGGCAACTGCAGTGAGATTGCTGGCCGTGCCGGAATTCTGTAAAACCCAGTTCGTGCCGTCGGCGGACGTTTCTATCGCCCCCGAATTACCCACGGCCACGAACGTTCCATCCGCGAAAATAACGGCATTCAACTGGTTTGACGTCGCTGTAAAGTTTTGCGCCCAGTTTGTGGCGTTCAGAGACGTGGCAATGATGCCCGCATTGCCAACGGCAAAAAAGGTTCCATTGGTAAAGATGATCCCGTTTAACGGTTCCGCGGGGAAAGGCGGATTCCCGTTGGGCAATGGATTGCGCCAGTGCCAATTATTTAGGGGATCCGCCGAAAGACGTATGCTGCATAAGAATAAAACCGTCAAAAATCCGAATAATGCGAAAAGTCTCATATTCTCGCCTCAATGGTAACCGTTATGCTCGCCGGCATTATCTCCTATTTGATTCCGGATGTCAAGAGCAATGCGGTTTCAGCAGTTAGCCGCCCGGTAATCCATTTGATCGTCTCCGTCGTCTCCGATCGCAATTGAACCGCCAGCGTTCTTTGCTGAATCCTGAACCACGGCGGACCCAGCAGAAAAGGAAAAGGGGTCAACCCATAGATAAGTGCATAGTTGGGTTGACGGCATTTATGTGGGTTGGGTAAGTTCCGGGAATGCCGCGCAAACTTCGGGTTGAATACCCCGGGGCGATGGAGCAGTTTTGGAGCGTATCTGGCGGCGCCGGAACATCGGATGAGGTGGGTGCGGGTGGATCGGTTGTTGGGTGAGCACGGGATTCAGAAGGACACCGTGGCTGGGCGGCGACAGTTTGAGGAGCGGATGGAGAGACGGCGTGCTGCAGAGACCGACCCGGCGATTTTGCGAAAGATGCAGCGCGGGTGGTGCTTGGGCAGCGAGCGTTTCAAGAAGGATTTGCTGCGGCGTATGGAAAGACACCTGGGGGCGCACCACTCCGGTGAACTGCATCGGGAGGCAGCCCGGGCCAAGGCTGAACGGATTATCCATGAAGAGTTGCGCCGGCGCGGTTGGAAGGAATTGGACCTCAAAGAGCGGCGCAAGAATGATCCGGACAAGCTGGAGATTGCCGGCCGGCTGCGACGGGAGACGACTCTGACCATCACGGACATCGCGGCGCGGGTTCACCTGGGCACATCCAAAGGCGCCAATCGAAACCTGCACGGTCACCTGCGGCGTAGTCATCCGACGGCGGGAACCAACAAGCGCTGGCAGTCCATAAAAAGGCAGCCACGGCAATCAACTAACCGACCATGAGTGAACAAATCTATGGTTTGACCCCTTTTTTTCTAATTTGGTAAAGCAAAGTTGGAAATCTCAATCAAGCGTTTTCGCCAACATGCCGCGGCCCGCCGCTATGAGTTTGGCTTTTGGAGTCAAATAAGCCGGAAAGCCAATGGGTCATTCTCCCACCGATTTTAGAGCAGCGTCCCGGATTTCCGCCGATAGGTAAATGCCTGCTTCATCATCCATGCGTTGCTGCAATGCTCGCGCCGAGGGGATGAGGCCCTTGCGTTTGGCCAGAAGAACCACACCGAGCAAACCGATTACGGACAAACCTTCCTGCACGGCCAGATTGCGTCCCTAGCGTTCGTCAATGAGCAGCCGGTCGGCACGGAGTTCCAGCGCCAGTTCTATTGCCTCTGCCTCACCGACATCGACGGATTCCAAATATTGCTTCACCCGCGTGGTGTCCTTGACGCTAGCCACATGCAGCCATTCCGGTAGCCGGGGATGGCTGCGCAACAATTCGACGCGCACGGCCTCTGGAACGATTACTTCGTCAAAGAGCTTTGGAAGAATATCGGATTGGCCGACGGTCAGGAGCGCCGTGAGCGGAGACGTGTCGGAGACGACAATCATCGGCCCGCGAGCGATTCAACGGCTTCCAGGTCTGCGGCCAACTCATGGTGTCCGTAGTGGATGGGTATCCGGCGCTTGCCGAGTTCGCGAAGGAATTCGGCCTGTGACAGCCCGGCCACTTGCGCAGCCTGCCCCAGCGTGGCTTCTTCCGCCACAAACAAACCAATGGCCAGATGCAACGCCGTGGATTGCGGCGAGAGCCGGGCTTCAAGGTTTTCAGGCAAAGTCAGCGTCATACGCATGAATATCCGCCAAATCCGGGCAAAAGCCAAGCAGGGAAAGCGATTCAAAAATGCCAGCAGAATTGCCAGCAAACAACCCTCTTAACTTGTTACGCCCGGTTACCGGACAGTAATTCCACTGTAGTGGCGCAGTAACGCCTTGACAGAAAATGCAGATAAATTAAAAAGGGGTCAACCCATAGATAAGTGCATTGTTGGGTTGACGGCATTTATGTGGGTTGGGTAAGTTCCGGGAATGCCGCCGCGTCGCAAGAACCGGCAAAACAAGCACTTCCTCAAAAACCGCAGGGACCAACCGTCCAAACCAATCCCGATTGATAAAACCTCACGCCTTGGCGCGCCAAAGCTTCTGAGCGGCGGCGGGTTTCATGCTCTCGCCCCGTTTACTCCCCCTCTAAACAAACCATTTACCGCCCCGTTTTTGCCCGAAAAATATTAGCCCGTTCGTTTACCTGAAATGATCAAATTCCCGGGCACACCAACGCTCGTTTAGAGACCGATTAACTCCGTTTAGCGTTTCGTGTACCTCCATTTATTCCAAAAACTCCCGCACACCCCTTTTAACTAAACGAAGCCATTTTTGGGCCGGAGGAAATCCATCGGACTTCGCCTCCATCGCGCGGGCCTTTTGAATAAGGTTAACAGATTGGCATTCGCTTTTGTGAAGTCGAGGCATGGCGGCAGGCTAACGCTTCAGCCTGTGGCGCTTGGAATTAAGAAAAAACTCGTCAACGCGCGGCTCATCGAATCACGAAGTTCTGGGGCTGGACGACCTAAGCGGCGGCTTTCGCGATTACGTCCCCGCCGGAGTCAAATTCATTGAAGGCTCCGTGACGGATGGCGCCCTCGTGAAAAAGTTGTTCGTGGAAAACCCGTTTGATTACGTCTTCCACCTGGCAGCATATGCGGCGGAAGGTCTGAGCCATTTCATCAAACATTTCAATTATACAAACAACCTTCTGGGCAGCGTCAACCTCATCAACGCTTCGATCAATCACAACGTCAAATGCTTTGTGTTTACGTCCTCTATAGCGGTTTATGGGAAAAACCAGCTGCCGATGACCGAAGAGGCCGTGCCGCAACCGGAAGATCCCTATGGCATTGCAAAATACGCGGTAGAACTGGACCTGAAAGAGGCGCATGAAATGTTCGGCCTTAATTACGTCATTTTTCGGCCGCACAATGTTTATGGCGAGTTTCAAAATATTGGCGACAGATATCGAAACGTCATTGGCATTTTCATGAACCAAATCATGCAGGGCCAATCGATGTCCATTTTTGGCGACGGCAAGCAAACACGCGCATTTAGTTACATCGACGATGTCGCGCCGGTAATTGCCGCCAGCATCGAGCGTCGCGACAGCTATAACGAAATTTTCAACGTGGGCGCTGACAAGCCATATTCGGTGAACGAGTTGGCCAACGTCGTCGCGAAAGCGATGGGAGTATCGCCGCAGGTCAAGCACCTGGATGCGCGAAATGAAGTGGTCCATGCCTATTCCGCTCATGAAAAAGTGAGGAAACATTTCGGCGACATCATTAGAAACGTCACACTTGAAGAAGGGGTTGCCAAAATGGCAGCATGGGCCAAAAAAGCGGGGGCGCGCCAGGGCAAACCGTTTGAAGGAATCGAAATCCGCAGGAATCTTCCGCCATCATGGGCGGCCCTGTTGGCGTGACGGCGGAATGTATTCTCAGAAGTTTGAAGCGGTCTGGCTGGTCCAGAAACCTTAAAGTAGCGCAATGGATTTAAGACAAGACTCAAAAAAGCCATTGGTTAGTGTCATGCT
>DASYZW010000821.1:0-6818 GCA_035945915.1 Verrucomicrobiia bacterium
CCGCAGGCATCGTGTTCAAATTGCGGGTCATAAAGCCCTTGTGCCGGCGGCGCTGAAATTTGAACTTCCGCGCGCCGTTCCTCTTCCGATTGGTAACTTCTGGTATTCGTCATCAATTCCCGAAACGCCGTCGTCCCTCATTTTTTACTGAAAATGCGCTCATTTGCAATAAAGTTTTTTTGAAAGATCGTGTTACCGGGCAGAATCTCACGCCACGGACGGCATCGAAACATGGTAGGGCGGTGGTGCAATGCCAGGGCGGTGGTGCTCCGCCGCCCAAAACAAATCCAACGGTCGCGACGACCTCAAAGAATTTCCGTGTAGGAACGCCCTGCCGACTGCCGCGCTGAAGGCGCAACCCCATCGTAGCCGTGGGCGATCGCCAGTGAAGGCAAGTCGTGCTACGACCGCTGCCACCGCCCACGGAAAAAGAAACCAAATGGCCCCGCGCCCTGCCAGGGCAACCCAAATCCCTTGCCGAAAACAACCTCACGCAACGAATTTTCAGACGGCGAAGGCGCAAGCGCGTCTCGTGACCTCGACGCCTGTTAAATCCTGATCTCCGTAGGTGACGACGTGAGGAGTCACTGACTGAAATCCTGTGATTCGACGTGAGTTTGAGTCTCGTTACCTCGACGCCTACGGGTGGCCTTCGCGTGATGAAATTCCTCTGTTGCCTGTTAAAATTGCCTGGGAAAATTCTCACGCCACGATCGCAACGAACGCAAAGGTCCGCCCCACGTCCTTGAAACAACACAAATCCAATAATCTAATAAAAACCGTTGCCACGACAGTGGTTTGCCTTACAATCCCAAACACAGGGCAAATAAATGTATTCAGAAGCTGATACATGCCGGAAATTCGTGGCGCCAGCATTGCAAACGGCCGGGTGGTGAGCCTCCAAAGGTACCGGGTACGGTACAAGGCACGAACTTTTACTGGAACGCCGAATTTACAATGAGCGAACCCAATTTATCCGCTTTCATCTGGTCCGTCGCCGATCTCCTGCGCGGCGACTACAAGCAATCCGAATATGGCAAGGTCATCCTGCCGTTCACCGTGCTGCGCCGCCTCGATTGCGTGCTGGAACCGACAAAATCCGCCCTTTGAGCGAGATTGACGCCGAATTGAAAGGCGTCACTGACCGCATCGTGAAGCTGATAGGAGGCTTGAGCCAATGAACCAACCCGAAAAACTCCCCGCGTCGAGCCTGGTCCTTTACCAGACTGAGGACGGGCAAACACGCATTCAATGCCGTTTTGAAAACGAAAATCTTTGGCTGACGCAGGCTCAAATAGCCGAATTATTCGAAACGACTCCGCAAAACGTAACCTTGCATCTCAAAGCGATCTTCTCCGAAGGCGAGCTTTCTGAAAGGGCAACTTGTAAGGAACACTTACAAGTTCGACTTGAGGGTGGGAGGGAGGTCGCTCGCAGGCTCCGGCACTATCGCCTGGAAGTGATTCTGGGTGTGGGATATCGTGTCCGGTCGCATCGAGGCACGCAATTCCGTCAATGGGCCACCGCCCGGCTGGAGGAATATTTGCGCAAGGGCTTCGTCATGGATGACGAGCGGCTCAAAAATCCGCCGGGCAAAGGCCAGAAAGATTATTTTGATGAATTGCTGGAGCGCATCCGCGACATTCGCTCCTCCGAACGGCGCTTTTACCAAAAGGTGCTGGATATTTACGCCACCAGTGTGGACTACACGCCGGACGCCGAGGCCTCGCAGCAATTCTTTGCCACTGTCCAAAACAAGATGCACTGGGCCGCCCACGGCCACACCGCCGCCGAAGTCATCCACGAATGGGCCGACGCCACGAAGCCCTTCATGGGGCTGCTCACGACCCGCCCGGGCGGCATCGTGCGCAAGGACGATGCCGCCATTGCCAAAAACTATCTCACCGAGGACGAGCTGCGCGTGCTCAACCGCCTCGTGAATCTTTACATCGAATACGCCGAGTCGCAGGCCCTTGAACGCCGGCCCATGACCATGCGCGACTGGATAAACAAACTGGACGAATTCCTGAAAATCTCCGGGCGCGAACGGCTCACTCACGGAGGAAAGATTTCCACCGACGCCGCTCGCGAGAAAGCGGAACTGGAATAACAGTCGTTGACGGTATCGACACAGTTGAGGTGTCGAGTATTGACCCCACCTTTTTGGGTCATGGCTATGTGGCATCAGCCCGATCAGTTCTCAATGATATGCACGCGCTCATGCTTGGCAATACACCGCCAGAAGCGCGGATGGGAATGAAGCCAGTCATTGAGCGATTAACGAAACGGACATACTGGAAATTGCGGCCATAAGCGAGTGATACTGGAATCGTGTGAAATGCTTACATTCTGTCAAAACCTCCGCCAAACCTTAATTTTACCGTATTTTGCGTTCAGTGTTCATCACGCCGGCGGCAATATCGCAAATAGTTGAAGCCGGTTGAAGTCCACACATTCGCCCGGTTCGCGGTTCAAAAATCTGCGTCGATTTGTGTCCGTCCACGGTGAAATACCCATTTTCAAATTCTTCCATTGGTGATCTTTGTGGCCTTTGCGGTTAAATCCCCCGTTTTCTCTGTTCAAATGCCGACTAAATCCCGGCCATTATAAGCCCCAAGGTCCAGGAGGGCGCTGCCCTCCGTAGCCCCGTGGTGGTAGGAGGGCCTGCCTTCCGTAACCCCTTGGGGCGAAGGGGGGTGTCAAAAAGTGTCAAATCATCCTGTTGAACGTCCCTCGATTTTATGGCCAAATGGTACGTAGTATGGGAAGAATTTACGATTTACGAGTCATAGCGCGTCCGGGACGCACGGGAGATGGCGGCCCTACCATTGAGTTGCGCTTTCAGCGCGGCATTGAATCCGCGTGGTTTAAAAATCTGTGCCCATCTGTGTTAATCTGTGGCTCTGGAGCGTTTTCGGCTGTTCAATGGCGGTCAAAAATTCAGTTGATTTTGTTAATTCTGTCTAAATGAATTCGTTTCCCCCGCATCTGTGTTCATCTGTGGCCCTGGGAAGTCCCAAATTCACCAATTGCTTGACAGAACTCAGAATCAAAAATTTAGAACAAATTTTCCGCACCTTATTTCTCGAACTGTCGCATGCAAAATGCATGATTCGTTCAAAAACCGCAAAACAAACGCCTTGTAAAATATTGAAATACAGTCACCTATACAGAAACCGTTTCGCCGGATTTTTTTCCGGTCGATCCGAAAATTTCCCGATTGGTGATGCTACAGTTCTCGACGACTTTTTCTTTCCAAACGGAACCTTTAAGTTTATACAAGAGCGAGGCCAGTGCCAGGAACGACCGGAGCGCCAAGAGCCCCGAAAGGGGTTCGTGCGGTCTAAGAATCGGTGCCCATCTGTGTTCATCTGTGGCTCTGCAGCGTTTTCTCATACCATCGCCACGAACGCAAAGGCCAGTCCTATATCCTTGACTCACAACGGACCGAGTTCCCCCGCCCTTCTTTCACTCATGGCCCTTGCGGCGCTCAGGTCACTTATGGCATGCATTGGCACTCGCTTATCCTCGTTTCGAAAGCACTTCTTTTTCGTAACGCTTTACTTCGGCCAGCCATTTTTCGCCGACGGGAACGCCCTTCATTTCACAATACGCATCCCAAACAGCGCCGAATGGCAGGGTTTTGATCTCCTCCTGCAAAGCGAGGCGGGTTGTGTAGTCGCCTTCATCTTCCGCGGCCCGCAGTTTTTTAGTCGGCTCCAGGAGCGCAATCAGCAACGCCCGAATCATATTGCGCGCACCAATGGTCCAGGCGGCGACTCGATTCACGCTCGCGTCGAAATAGTCCAGCCCGATGTGGACCCGATCCAGGAATCCGTTTGCCACAATCTCGCGCGCGATGGCCAGCAAATCGTCGTTCAAAACGACGATATGATCGCTGTCCCACCTCACGCCCCGGCTCACGTGCAGTAAAATCTCCGGCAGGAATTGCATGACACTGGAAATTTTATCGGCGATGCCTTCCGTGGGATGGTAATGGCCGGCGTCCAGGGTCAGCAGCTTTTTGCGGCTGACGGCGTATCCCAGGTAAAATTCGTGGGACCCAACGACGTAACTTTCGCTGCCGATGCCAAATAGCTTCGGTTCCACGGCGTCCAGGTTCCATTGGGCTGAAACCGGTTTTTTGAAGATGGTATCGAGCGATTCGGCCAACCGTTCGCGCGGGGCATTGCGATCCGCGGGAGTGTCCTTCATTCCGTCCGGAATCCAGACATTTGTGACGCAGGTTTTGCCGAGGGCCTTGCCCATGGCTGCGCCGATCTCGCGCGAACGAATGCAGTGCTCAATCCAAAATTGGCGAATTGCCTTGTCGCGGTGGGAGAGCGTGAAACCATCCGCCGCCCGGGGATGCGAAAAACAGGTCGGGTTAAAATCAAGGCCCAGGCCATTCTCCCTGGCCCAGGCAATCCAACGCGCAAAATGTTGCGGGGCGATTTCGTCGCGCTCGACGCGTTTGCCGCCGAACTCGCCGTAAAAGGCGTGCAGGTTCAGGCGATGTTTGCCGGGCAGCAGCGAAAATGTTTTGTCCAAATCGCCGCGCAATTCATCCGGGGTGCGGGCTTTGCCGGGATAATTTCCGGTGGCAACCAATCCGCCGCCCAGGGTTGTTCCAACGTTTTCGAAGCCGGCAACGTCATCGCCCTGCCAGCAATGCAGAGAAATGGGAACGGCGGCGAGGGTTTCGATGGCGGCGTTTACGTCAACGCCCATTTCCGCGTAGCGTTCACCGGCCAGTTCAAACGAGCGATTGATGGCAGTTTTTTCAGGACCGCGACCGTGAGGAAGGGAGCGCACGGGCTTTGAATTTTTTTTCGTCTTCATGGGCATTGATTGCGGCAGAAGGGTGACATTCCCGGCGAAAAATGAAAAATGAAAAATCACGTTTTCAATGTCGCGGTTATGCCACCACTTTGCCGATGGTATGGACGGCGCGCTGCGCCGTCACCGCGCGTATAGCGCGCGGAACAGCCGGTGACTCAATGTCCGGCCACGCTCGTTGCGCCACTGGACGCGCACACGGAATGGCCAAGGCCGAATTCCAGCCGAAGAACCGCATCAGGACGCGCCCCTGAGTGTCCAACCTGCGTTTTGGCTGGCGTGTGCTTTCTAAATAGTCAATCATTATCTAAAGATGCCTTTTACAACGGAAGACATAGCCAAACACGTGGGCGGGCAGGTCGTGGGCGATCCCGCTGCGATCCTGAATCACTTCGCGACCATTGAAAACGCGCGACCCGGGGACCTGACGTTTGCCGAAAACGAGGCGTTTTTTATTCGCGCCGAGCAAAGCGCCGCCACCGCGATCATCTCCGATCACCGATTTTCTTCCACAAAAAAAACCCTGATCCAGGTGCCCAATGCCCGCGTCGCTTTTGCCAAGGCGCTCGCGCTCTTTTTCCCGGACAAACGTTTCCCGGCGGGCATCCATCCCACGGCTGTGGTCGCGGAGTCGGCCAGGATTGATCCCAGCGTCCATGTCGGTCCGCATTGCGTCATCGGCGAAGGCGTGAGCATCGGACCGCGCTGTGTCCTGCAGGCGGGAAGCGTTTTGGGCGAGGATTGCGCGCTGTCCGAGGATGTTAATTTATTCCCGAACGTGACGCTATATCCGCGGACCCGGATCGGCAACCGCGTTCGCATTCACGCCAATTCGGTCATTGGCTCAGACGGCTTTGGCTATGTGCAGGACGGGCTGGTGCATCGCAAGGTCCCGCAAATCGGGAACGTGGTCATTGGCGATGACGTCGAAATTGGCGCGGGCGTCACCATCGACCGCGGCGCGCTCGGTTCAACGGTCATTGGCCGCGGAACGAAAATTGATAATTTGGTCCAGATCGCGCACAACGTTCAAGTCGGCGAAGGGTGTTTGCTGGTGGCGCAAGTTGGCATCGCCGGAAGCTCGAAGCTGGGAGACTACGTTGTGCTGGCGGGACAGGTCGGCGTGGCAGGTCATTTGAAGATTGGCAACGAGGTTATCGTCGGCGCCAAGTCCGGCGTCATGCACGATATTCCCGATGGCGAAAAATGGATGTGGATACCGGCGCAACCGGACAAAGACATCAAACGGCAGGTGCTGGCCTTGCAACGGCTGCCCGATCTCCTCAAACGCGTGGCGGATTTGGAAAGAAAGCTGGGACTAAAGTAGCGGGTGCGGTCCTTTTTCCGATTTCAGACTTCGAAATCAAAAATGATCGTGTCGGCCCGGATCGGGTTGATCCAGGTCTGGACGACGCGTTGATGCTCCGGATGTGGAAAATAAGCGTCGAGAGCCGTCCGATCTTTAAACCTGAAGACGAGGCCGTGAGTGAAGCCTTTGGATCGTTCAGAAAAATTCTTTCCAGATGAGATCTCAACAATTCCGGGAATTTTTTCTTTAAGCTTTCGCAACTCGGCCATCGTGCGGTCAATGGCTTCCGGAGTCGCCTGCTCCGTCCAACGAAATAAAACGATGTGTTCGATCATAGGATGTTTTTCAATCACCCGATTCTGCCGATGTAAACAAGGTTCCGGCATATTAGCGGCAGGGACGATTTTCCGCAACGTTTAGGCCTTCCGCTTGAATTTATTTGAGGTTCCTGCTACATGACGATCGGTATATGAAAGCTATGCCGCAAAGTGATAAAACGCTTTTAATCCGGACCGATTTTTCAAATGACAAGGTTTGGGAGGACGTCCGTTCTCTCGCTTCGAAGCCGGGGCCGGATTTTCAGGAAGCGTTAGGACTCGTCAGCGACGCGCAGGAAGCCGCGAGCGACCCGCTCGACGAGATTGAAACCAATCTGGACATTGTCGATGAC
>DASYZW010000822.1:0-12227 GCA_035945915.1 Verrucomicrobiia bacterium
GTCGGGCATTGTGATACTCCGGAAAACGTCGTCCAACCGGCCTTCTTCAGTCCGCAATCCCTCCACCTGCCAGCCCTCCGTGGCCGCGATAACCTCGCGCGTCAAATCACCGTCACCGGCAGCGCGCGGGAAAACGGTCACGGTCACGCGCGCTCCATCGGCAACGGCGGTCGTCTTTTTTGCGGATCGCAGCCCCTTTAATTTTTGTTGCGCGGCGTCCGCAGTAACGCCATGGACGCGCAACGTAACGGCCCCGGCCCATTCGGACTTGCGACGGAGTTCCTCGGGCGTCCCGTTGGCCACGATTTTGCCGCGGTCGATGATGATGGCGCGCGAGCAGGCGGCATCCACCTCTTCCAAAATGTGCGTGGAAAAAATGATGGCCTTGTTTTGTCCCATCTTGCGGATCAATTGGCGCACTTCATGTTTTTGATTCGGGTCGAGGCCGTCCGTCGGCTCATCGAGGACTAAAATGTCCGGATCGTGGATGATCGACTGGGCGAAACAAGTGCGATGACGGTAACCTTTGGAGAGCGTGTCCACACTCTGGAAAAGCACTGCCTCCAGAAAACACAACTCGACCGCCCGGTATACCGCTTTTTTTCGGGCATCGCCACGCAAACCGCGGATTTCGGCCGCGAAATTCAGGAAGCCGTGCACGGTCATATCCGTGTAGGCGGGCGCATTTTCAGGCAGATAGCCGATGAGTTTCTTAGCGGGAATGGGGTTTTCGAGCATGTCGAATCCGCCTACGGTTACGGACCCGGTCGTAGGCGTGACAAAGCCGGTTATCATCCGCATGGTCGTGGACTTGCCGGCGCCATTGGGCCCTAAAAATCCCAGGACCTCGCCGCGTTGAACTTCGAAAGAGATCCGGTCAACAGCCCGTTTTGTTCCAAAATGTTTTGTTAAATCCCGAACTTTAATCATGTCAATTGCCAGCTTGTATCAGCGTGCGCAGACGCGAATAAAAAACCACTATAAGTGAAAAGCGTCTAACGATCTCGTAAGATTAGACAGGCCGGAAAGAAAATGTTCAAGATTTTTTTCGATGCGGAAGCAAAACCATGACGCGCAAAATGACGGGCGCCGCCACTCGGACAATCGGTTTGCAAATGAACCAGCGATTCAGCGCCGGCGGGAATCCAGGAAATTTTTCCGCCATTCGGCGCGCGACGGTTTTCCCCGGACATTTTCACCTAAAGAATCCACAAACCACCACTCGCGCGGGACTTGCCACCCCGGCAGCTTTTGCAGCAGGAATTGTTTCAGCTCCTCCTTCACACCGTCGCGGCTGGCGTTCACGCAGGCGACAATGAGGTCAACACGATCGGCGTTGCCGCTGGGTACTCCGAACACGACGCAATCCTCGACGGCTTCGTGCCCCAGCAACGCTTCCTCAATGACCGCAGGCAGTACCTTCCTTCCGGCCACATTGATGTGGTCGTCGGCGCGGCCGCGCAGCAAGACTTCTCCGTTCTTTATTTCCGCAAAATCGCCAGTGCGAAAATTCCCCGATCCAAGCGCAGCCCCCTTTTCGGGCCAATACCTTTCCGCCACGGCAGCGCTGCGCACCCGCAGGAAACCGTCATCGCCCATTTCGACGGTGACATTTTTCAACGGTCGCCCGACGGAAGAATCGTGCGCTCGCGGTTCCGGTTCGCCGTCGTAGGCAATGCCGCCGCACTCGGTGCAACCGTAGAAGTTGTGAATTTTGACGCCGTGGTCGGCGAAGACTTCGCGCTCGAGCGACAATGGCAAAGGCGCGCCGGCCGAAATGGCAAGCCGAACGTTGCTGAGGATTGCCCCGGCTTTCTGCCAGGCGTGCCATAGCGCGGGGACGCCCGCGACGGTGAGATTCCAATGCGCGTGCGCGGCGCAACGCAAGGCCACCGGCAAAGGCGACGGCGCGAGGTACAAGGGAATCCCGTGCAACAAGAGCGGCAGAACCAGATTGGAAAAACCGTAGGAGTAAGCCAGGGAAATGACGCCCAGGTTTGGCCAATCCGGGCGAAGTCCCATGGTGGTCACGATATTATCGGCGTCGGCGGCCAGTTGGTCCGCGGTAAAGGCGACCAGTTGCCCGGTATTGGTTCCGGCGGGCGTGATTTTGAGATGACAACAATTTTTTGGCGGAAGCGGAATGTCGCTGGGCGGCGCCTGATTTTCGAGAGGACAAACAACAGCCCCGAAACGCCATGCTTTTAAGACCGAGATGACAAAATGTGGAGTGGTGCCTTGCGGATAGATAATGCCGCGATGATCGGGCAACGGCGCTTCACTTTCTTTTTGCAGTTCGGAAAATGTCCACGTTTGGCCGGATGCCAAATCCCGCATTGCGACGTCGTTTCGTTTATCCTGAACAACCTTCTGCCAGCGTTCGTACAACATTAAATGTTAACTTTAGGTAAAAATATCTGGGTTCAGGTTGCAAGCCTGTTTTTTGACAGGGATGGTCGCGGCGACCGGATAAATGGGACCGATTGGCCGAATGTTTGCGGGTGCGAGACGATTTTTAAGTTTATGTTTTCGCGTGAGCGGGCTAAATTCGGCTTTTAAATGATTATTGCCCCTTCGCTGCTCGCTGGAAATCACGCCGCCTTTGGCAAGGACGCCGTTCGCGCCTCGAAGTCGGGCGCTGATTGGCTGCATCTGGACATTATGGACGGTCATTTTGTGCCGAACATTTCGTTTGGACCTCAGGTGATCAAGGCAATCCGGCCGTTGAGCCGCCTGTTCTTTGACGTCCATCTGATGTGCAGCAAGCCGGAAATCCTGCTCGAACCTTTCGCCAAAGCCGGAGGGGATGAAATGATCATCCATGTGGAATTGGAAGCGCAGGTCGAACCGCTGATTTGGAAAATCAAAAACTTGGGGAAAAAGGCCGGATTGGCCGTTAATCCATCGACGCCCATTTCATTGGCGCAACCGTACCTGGACAGAATTGACTTGCTATTGGTGATGACGGTCAATCCTGGGTTCGGCGGCCAGGAATTTATCCACGAGACGCTTCCCAAAATCCAGCAGGCCGATGCGTGGCGGCGGAAACGCAAACTGCCGTATCGAATTAGCGTGGACGGCGGGATCAACAATCAAACAGCGGCGGAATGCGCCCGCGCGGGCGCGGATACGTTCGTGGCAGGCACAAGTTTATTTGGCGCGCGCAGCCTGAAAGCAGCGGTGACGAAGATGCGCAAGATTGCGAATGCGAATGATCCGGCGATCGCGGATCTGAGAGCCTGAAGGAGATGCGCGCTGGCGCCGTTGGTTAGTTATTATTTGGTGTAAATGGCTGGGCGAAGCATTGACCATTTTTGGGATACGCGATCCAGACCGTATGAGTGTTGGGATCCACGGTGATGTCCCCGGTTCGCATGATATCGGGGACGTCGCCGGCTGGTTTCAAAGAGTCGGCACTTACGGAGATTACGGAAATCTTGCCGACACGGCTGGCGCAATAGGCCATGTGCATTCCGGGATCATAAGCCATTTCATCCACCCGCGCGCCGATGGGGGCCCTCGCGAGTATTTTGCCGCTGCTGGAACTAAGCAAAACGAGGTGATCAGCACAGGCGACGAGCAGGTTATTCGAGTCCGGGACGAGGGCGATACCGTGAGGCCCTTTGTCCGGAGCGAGCGGCCAGACGGCAAGGATTTTGTCACTGTCCAGATCCACCTCAGCGATCGTATTGGCGCCTTTGACAGCCTGATAAAGGCGGCGGTTTTTCAGGTCCAAGGCCATGTCTTCCATTCCTTTCCCGTCAAATTTCAGGGTGGTGACCACTTTCTTTGCGACGGGGTCGATAATCCACTGTTCCGCCGCAGTGTCATTGCAAATATGGACGAGCCCCGTTTGCGGGTCGTAACCGATCAGGTCAGTCGCCGCCGGAAGCGGGACCTCACCGGTAACTGTGAGAGTTTTTGAATCCACAATCACCATTCTCCCCGGATCGTTGCCGCTGACATAGTAGCAGTTATTTTTTGAATCGACGGCCGCATCCTGGGATGTGCCTGTGGGAACGACTTTGAGCTGATGCGTGCCCAGGTCGAAAACATCGAATGATTTGTTTTCTTCGTGGCCAAGCAGCAAGCGTTTGCCGGCGGCGTCAAATTGGATGAAATCGTAACTGCCGGTTGAACCCGGCAAGGGAATTGGATTACCGGGTGTCAGCGGAGCCGTTTGCGCGGCCACGGAAAAGGCAAACAACAGAGAGGAGGCAGCGTTTACAATTGTCGTCTTCATATTATGCGAATTGTTTGGCGCATTTCGGGGACGAAGCCAGAAAAAACGGAAAGATGACAAAGAATTAATAATCAGGCGGCTCCCTGCCCTTTGCAGGCTTGCGCTTGAATTCATCTTTGCCAAACTTCGCGGGTGTCACAAATTGCATTCGGAACGGACGGCTGGCGGGCGGTTATCGCTGAAGATTTCGATTTTGAAAACGTGGCCCGCGTCGCCCAGGCGGCGGCTGATTATTGGAAAACCGAAACGCAAAATTCCAGGTCAAAACTTTTCGGCCGTCCACTAAAGGCCGTCATCGGTTATGACCGGCGATTTTTTTCCGACCGGTTTGCCCGGATCACGGCGGAGGTCCTGTGCGGAAATGAATTTCAAGTGGTTCTAACCCCCGAACCGTCCCCTACCCCATCGGTTTCCTTTGCAGTCCAAAACCTGAATGCATTGGGTGGAGTGATGATCACGGCGAGTCATAATCCGCCCATTTTTAACGGCTTCAAACTCAAATCGTATTATGGCGGCTCAAGCAGCCCGGATGAGTGCAAAGCCGTGGAAGGATTTCTGAATAAAAGCCCGGTTCGCCGGGCAACGCTCGACAAGTCAGAAAAGGCGGGCCGGCTAATTATCCAGGACCTTCGCGCGCCTCATTTTGCCGCAATTAAAAAGTTGGTGGATTTTAAGCTCGTCGCCCGTTCGAAGCTGCGTTTTGCGCACGACGCATTGTTCGGAGTTGGCGCGGGCTGCTTCGAAACCCTCCTGGCCGGCACGACCTGCCGGGTGACGACGCTCAACGCAAGGCATGACGTGTTGTTTGGCGGCATTAATCCCGAGCCGGTAGAGCAAAATTACGGTCCCACACAAACATTTCTACGATCGCATCCGCACGATATATGCCTCGTCACGGACGGCGACGCCGACCGGGTTGGCGGGATGGATGGCCGGGGCCGTTACCTTTCGACGCACCGAATCATTTGCATGCTGCTGCGACATTTGCGCCTGAACCGCCATCAGGGGGGGCGCGTGGTAAAAGCGCTGACGACGACTTCAATGGTCGACAAGATGTGCGCGGCGTACGGCCTGGCCCTCGTCGAGACCGGCGTCGGCTTCAAATATATTTGCGCGGAAATGTTAAAGGGCGGAGTTCTCCTGGGCGCGGAAGAAAGTGGCGGCATCGGTTTCCCCGGGCATATTCCGGAGCGCGACGGCATTGCCGCAGGCTTGATATTGCTGGAATTGTTGGCGGCTGAACGAATCCCGGTGACGGGCATTTTGGCGAAACTGGAAAAGGAATTCGGACCGCATTGCTACGGCAGGATTGACACCCATTTCCCGTTGCAGCTGCGCCCGGCGCTAATGGAATTCCTTCAACGCAATCCACCTGCGGCGCTTCTCCGGTCCCCAGTGGCTGACATAAAGACCTATGACGGCGTTAAATTTGTGGCGGCAGACGGGTCATGGTTGATGCTGCGCGGGTCCGGCACGGAGCCGATCTTACGAATCTACGCGGAGGCAAAAACGCCCGCCGAAGCGCAAAAGCTGCTTCGATTGGGCGTCAAACTGGCGAATACTATCGCGAAAGCCGGCTAGCGGTTGATCCCAACCCGGAGCCAGCTTGCTTCACTTCATTGGAGCATTCGTCGCGGGCATTGCCGGCGGTGCATTGGTGGCTGCCGGAGTAGTAGTCGGTTGATCCGACTGCTGCTGGCAGCCCGCCAGCGCCAAAACCGAAGCGGCCAGAAAGATTATTAAAATGATCTTTCGCATGCCGCCTTATTGGTTCCTCACCGTAATGTTATTGTCCACCGAGGTCACGCCCTGGACACCTTTGGCGATGTCTCCAGCCTTGTCCTTTTGGACTTGCGTATCCACGAATCCGCTCAACTGGCAGGTGCCCCGATAGACATCGACGTTGACCTGGTCGAACTTGTATTCGGGATTGTCACTCAAAGAACTGCGGACCTGGCGCTGCAGCGTTTTATCGTCGATGTACTGACCTGTGCTGCGCGTATTTGAATTTCCCGCACAGCCGGTCAGTGTTCCCACGGCCCCCGTGGTCAGTAAACCCAAACACAGGGCCATGCTAATTATTTTTGTATTGTTTTTCATAATTTTCTTATTCCTTTTTGTTTTTATTGTTCGTGTCCTTCAAAAGCTTAAGCGCACACCGGCTCGGCCCATTCCAAAGTCATCCGTCTTGACTGCGGCCAGGTAACGCGCATCCACAAAAAAACTGAAGTGCGGGACAACTCGTACTTCGAGCCCTGCGCCTCCCCCGCCCACGATCTGGTCGACGCCTTGAAATTGATAACCGACTCCGCCGAAGATGTAAGGAGCCAGGCCGGTATTCGCAATGGGTATGCGCAGAATGAGGTTCCCGGTGGTTGTATCCACAAAACTGTGGTTAAACGTAATCGCACAGGCGTCCCCACCAATGCCAATATATCGGGTGAAGAAGAAGTTCAGGCCGGCGCCCCCGCCGAAACGCAAATTGTGCCTGGCCCGCGTTCCATTGTTGAAGTCACTCTCATGCAGCAAGCCGACGCCATACATATCCACGGACAATTCACAAGCGTGATACAAATGGTGATGGTCCCAATGGTGCCAGTTTTCATCGTCCGGCGGAGCGGGCTGCGCCGTTTCCGGGGCATTATACGTATTATATTGCTGGGCGCTAACGGACAAAGCCAGTCCGACAATCCCTGCCATAACTCCTGCAATTTGTTTCACGTTCATTTTATGCGTCTCCTTGAATGTTGTTAGCTCATCTCATGCCATTGGCAAAAATTCATGATTTAGGCGGTTTATCCCCATTTTGGGGCAACAAACCGTTAAGAAAAGGGCTGTCATTATTGCGGATATGCATTTCGCACGAAGCGACAGAACCGCTTATTGCATCAGGCCAGTTTTGAAACTTCAAATGCCCATTTGAATTCCGCGGCTCCATTACCATGGCCTTTTGCTGCCGACTCGTCCCGATCGGTTTCATCACTGGCAGCGTTTTTTCCGAGTTGTTTTTAGAACGGCTTCGAGACGCCGTTCGTCCATCATCGTTTCCGCCAACGTCACCCGGGACACTGCCGGCGCCAATTTGAAAAGCGGCGCGGTCATGGTTGCATCATAAAGTCGGGGGACCAGCGGCGGATGCACCCCTGAAATGGTATCGGCAACCAATGTCCTGATTTTTAATTCAAACCCGGTGGCGCGGGGATCGAATCGAATGGGAATATCAATGCCCGCCCCATTGGCCCGGCTCCGTTTAGTCCAATTTGGTTTATTGTTCATAGACTTTTTATCTGGGACTTCCTCCGACAGTAACCGTGTCCATTCGGTTTGTTTTTTAATCATCCTTGTTCGAAAGCATTATTAGCAGACCGTATGCCGGTTGACCTATTTACAATGGATTTGAGCGATTACGTCTTGATTTCAGGAAGTCATCAGCATTCCGTTTGCAAACTGCAACCGATGCCGTTTTTGTAGTTTGCAAGTTGCATCAAGACGAGAGGTTTAGGCGAGTCATGCGCGTAAATACCGTTAAAATCGCGTCCGGCATGAAGCCAGCTTTAGAACACAGCGTCGTCTGGACGCAACCCTGCGCCGAGGGCCATAGGGACCGCGCGCCACTGGTTTGTTTCCGGTAAAAATAAAATTAAAATGCTTTATATAATTCAAGCAAGACATGGAGGCAGTTATTCACATTCTCATGGCGGTAGCCGTCATTCTGCTCGTGGAGCGATTGATCCAGGCGGGAAGCGTATAAAGCATCGGGGCCGAATTAAAATTAGAAGCAAAGGAGAATCTATATGAAAAAATCCATCGATATCGAAGAAAGCGCGTCGACACTGGCGGATGATGCGCGCGAATTACTGGCCGCCACAGCCGGCATGGCTGAATCAAAAGTGGTAGAAGCCCGCAAGCGACTCCAGTCCGCGCTCGAACGCGGCAAGGAAGCCTGGGGCGATCTGCAGGACCGCGCCGTGGAGCAGGCCAAAGTGGCTGATGAAGTCATTCGCGATCATCCCTACCAGTCGATCGGGGTTGCGTTTGGAATAGGCGCGCTTTTGGGAATCCTGATGGCCCGCCGCTCCTAACCCGTTCGTCATGGAAACACCGCCTGACACCGACGAGAATCTGGCCGGAGCGGTAAAAAGAGTCCTATGGCGGCTGATGGCCGTTGGCCGCAATCGTGCCGAGCTATTAATGGTGGAGTTCCAGGAGGAACGCGCCCGCGCCCTCGTGGTTGTATTCCTCGGGGCCGGCGTGGCGGTATTTGGAACCCTGGCCTTGTTTACAGTGACCGCGGTGATCGCCTGCGCCTTCCCGAGCCACCTGCTCTTGACCCTCGGCGTGCTGGCCGCAGGTTATGGTCTTGGCGCCTTGCTCTTTTACCTCAAGCTTTTGCGAATGCTCAGCCACTGGGAAACGTTTACGGGCACGCGCGAGCAGTTTGAAAGGGACCGCGAATGTTTGGAAAAAAAAGCTATCTAAGGAGTCTTGAAAGCCGGAAGCGGTCGCTCCTGGCCGAAAGCGAAGTCAATCGCATCGAACTGGCCCGGGAATGGGGCGACCTAAAAGTCGAGGCCCAACGGGTGAAACGGCATTTGCGTGCGGTCAGTTCGATTGCTTCGTCAGCGGCGCTTTTGGCGACCGTCGCGTCTGTTTTCCTGCGGCGTCACGAAACGCCAAAGGCAGACGGCCATGAAAAAGCGCCGTGGCTGGCTGCCGCGCTTAACGGGGCTCGAGTGGGCGCCTCCCTTTTTATGCGGGCCAGGTCTTTTATGCGCGAGCGGCGCTGACCCGGCGGCAATTTATTTTGCGGCAGGCTGGGCCGGGGCTTTGTCTTCCTTTTCGCGCACGAGCGTGGCGCCTTTGCCGAGGCGTTTGCGCAAATAGGTGAGTTTGGCGCGACGGACCGCCCCGAAGCGTTCCACTTCAATCTTGTCCACCCTGGGCGAGTGCAGCGGAAATACGCGCTCGACGCCCTCGCCATAACTAATGCGCCGTACCGTAAAGGTTTCGTTGATGCCGGCGCCGCGCTTGCCAATGACGACGCCCGAAAAAATCTGGATGCGCTCTTTGTCGCCTTCGACGACTTTCGTGTGCACTTTCACCGAATCGCCTACGCCAAATTGGGCGTTGTCCTTCCGAAATTGTTCGGATTCAATTTTTTTCAATAATGTCTGGTTCATAAATTCGCATTGTCCGGTTTCACTAAATCCGGACGGTTTTGTTTTGTCCGCAGTTTGGCCTGCTCGCGCCGCCATTTTTCGATATCGGCGTGGTTGCCGGAAATCAAAACGTCCGGCACCCGCATGCCTCGAAATTCCGCGGGCCTCGTGTACTGCGGATACTCCAGCAGCCCATGGCTGAAGGACTCGTCCCGCGAGCTTTCATCGTCGCCCAAAACACCGGGCAGCAGCCGCGCAACCGCATCAACGACGACCATCGCGGGAAGGGCGCCGTTTGTCAAAACGTAGTCGCCGATGGACAATTCATCGTCCGCCAACCCCTGCCGCACCCGATCGTCAAACCCCTCATAATGGCCCGTCACCAGCAGCAGGTCTTTCTGTTCCGCAAGTTGTCGCGCGACCTGCTGGTCAAATTTCCGGCCGGCAGGCGAGAGCAAAATCACTTTGGTCGCCTCACTCCGCAAACTTTCCACCGCTTCAAAAATCGGCTCGGCCTTCATCAACATTCCCGGACCGCCGCCGAATGGCCGGTCATCCACGGTCCTGTGTTTGTCATGCGTCCAGTCGCGCAAATCATGGACCTTCAATTCGAGCAGCCCCTTTTTCCGCGCGCGCTTGATGATGCTTTCATCCAGCGGCCCGGCAAACATGGCCGGAAACAAAGTCAGGACATCAATTTTCACCGAATCAGGCTCAGGCTCATCGTTATCTTCAAGCCCCTGATAACAACGACGCGAGGACCGTTATTATTTGTCCTCAATGATTTCCAACGAACAACGCAGCCCCTTCTTTGCGCTGCCGGCCAGCAGCAGTGACCGAATCGCGTTAATGGTCACGCCCTGGCGTCCGATAATTTTTCCGACGTCGCCGGGATCCATCCGCAATTCATAAACCGTCATTCCCGACCGTTCGATCGGGGTTATCGTAACGGCGTCGGGCTTTTGCACGAGTCCTTTTACGACGTATTCGAGGAACTCTTGCATGGGTCAAAAATATTAAGCCGCCGGCGCTGCTGCCGCCGCTTTTCCGGCTTTCTTAATGAAACTGGCAACTGTATCGCTGGGTTGGGCGCCCTTGCCGAGCCAATACTGGGCCCGGTCGAGCTTCAGCGAGAAGTTCTCCCCTTTTTTCAGCGGGTTATAGGTGCCGATTTCCTCGATAAACTTGCCATCGCGCGGGCTGCGGCTGTCGGCCACGACGATGCGGAATGCCGGCATATTCTTGGTGCCGACCCGTTTCATGCGAATTTTTACTGCCATAATATTACAAAAGAGCGCGAAACATATCAGGCCCTGTGATTATTGCAAGCCTTGTTTTCGCTTTAATGGGCCATATTTTGGGCGCCGACTCAGTCCCCTGCCCGGTCATTCATCCTCGCCAGGCATCACGTTTGAGGCCATTAATAATGGCCCTGGCAAAACTAGCATCTTTTAGGTCCCGCGCAAATACCGGATATTGAATAGCCAACCAACGGAAATGTTAAAACGACGACCTTGCGCCGGGACGCAGTCCGGAACTCGATCTGGCTTGAAAGTGAAATCTGAAAGCTCGAAACTCAGGCATGAGTCGTCCTTACGAGGAAATGTTGAGCGGCGCAACGCTGGCGCGATCGGCGCCGGACCCGCGCCATGAAGTCATCTGCGATCGATTGCACGCGACAATGAACGCAAGCGTCTCGAATGTTTCCTCAACGCAATTGCTGGCGCCGCGGACGAAAATCCAGGTGATGCGCCAGACGGCCATTTGCCCGGACTTGTCGCTGATCACCGCGGCCACCGGGAAACTCTTCCTGGCTGCGGAAAT
Organism: Verrucomicrobiia bacterium; assembly: GCA_035945915.1. GTDB lineage: Bacteria > Verrucomicrobiota > Verrucomicrobiia > Limisphaerales > UBA11358 > UBA11358. The sequence continues at coordinate 11,227 of DASYZW010000822.1, forward strand.
CGTGAGCCGCAACGATCATCAGGCCGATACGGTCATTAAAAAGGAAGTGTACGAACAAATTCGCGTCCCGCGGCTTTGGATAGTCGATCCCCGCTACGATAACGTGGAAATTTATCACAGCACGGAATTTGGCCTGCAACTCAAGGGCATCCTGGCGGGCAGCGAAATATTGACAGAAAAGCTGCTGCCGGAATTTCAAATTGTGGTCAAGGAATTGTTCGCCACGGAGTGAATCCGGGAATCGAGGCGCGATATTCCCGGCAAGTAAATGTGCCCTCAGCCAGGCAAAAAGGGCCGGCGCAGAACGCGCCGGCCCGTGAGTTGCGCATTTTTTCGGACAAAACCCGTTAATTAAGGCGCGGGCGTCACATTGAGGACGCGCGCGGTATAGCCGATTGCGGCAGCCGACGGATCAACGAATTGAAGTTCCACGGTCGTGGATTGATGCGGCCTCAGGCCGTCTTCGCCGAAGCCCCCGGCACGGACTGTCACATACGGGCTGCCGAGCGGCACGAGCACTTGTGTGTTGCCTTCCGCATTGGCCAGTGTCACGCCCGAAGTGAGATTATCCAGCGCCAGGAAAATTGGCCCGATCACCGGTTTATCTCCGTTATTGGTTATATGAACGACCTGACGCACATAGTTGCCGGCAGGATCCGCGATAAATCCACCTTCGTTGACTTTAAGGTCTGCCGGGCCGGGAATCGCATCAGGGACAAACATGTCACTCAAGTCATTTGCAGTTGCGACATTGTTGAATGTGCCGTCGAAGTTGGTCTCATTCGCGGGAATCGGATTATTAACCAGGGGCAGGCCAAAAATCTCGTCGAACGTCTTGAGATCCGATGAATGAGACATCGGGACGGTGCTGGCATAGCAGCCCGTTAAAGAATGCCATTTTTTTCGACATTCGAGGATGAACTGCCTGGCGGGGTGAGCTGTGACCGTTACCAGGAACAGCACTGCTCCACCCAACAACGAATAAGGCAGCGTACTTTTGT
>DASYZW010000823.1:0-6041 GCA_035945915.1 Verrucomicrobiia bacterium
GGCGCCGAAACTTTGGGCCACGCCCAGGTTCGCCCCTTGTTCGTCCGACGAGGAATTCAGCGAAATCATCCCGAAGACCGGCGGACGATTCAGCCCCGAGCCGATCGCCAGTAACGCCAGGACGATCAAAATTGCAGCCAAAGATTTTGCAAACGGCAGGCCGCTCAACCCGGCCGCGAACACCAGCAGACTTATGAAAATCAGGTTTGGTTCACCAAATTTTTTCACCAATCGACCGATGACGCCTTGCACGAGCGCGGCGATCACGCCGGCATACGTGAAAAAATAGCCAATGTGGCTGGCGACATCCGCGTGGTTCGCTGCAAACCGGTCTTTTGCGAGGAGGGGAAAAGTGGATTCAAAGCAGGTGAAGCAGAAGGTCGCCAGAAAGAAGATTGAAATCAGAAGGCCCATGCGCGGTTGAGCCAGCGTATGACCCCATTGCGCAAACTTCGGGCGCGCGACGACTTGTCCCGTGCCGGGTTTTCGGCTTTCGCCAAGAATTAAACAGCCCAGGACGAAATTTCCCATGCAGAATCCTGAGGCGACCCATCCCGGCGCCTGCCTGCTATGCAGCAAATCGATGGAAAACGCCCCAATCGCCGGCCCAAAGATAAAGCCAAGGCCAAATGCCATTCCAATCAGGCCCATGCGCGCCGATCTTTTTTCCGGCGGAGAAATGTCGGCAATATAAGCGGAGGCGACGGACAAATTTGCGCCGCACACGCCCGCGAAAATTCGGGACGCCAGCAGCCAGAGCAAACCTTTCGTTCCACCCAGTCCCGATGCAAAACCGAAAAGGGCGTAGGAACCCGCGGCGCCGAGGTTGCTGATGAGCATGACCGGTCGCCGGCCAATCCGGTCCGAAAGCCGGCCCCAGGCAGGCGCGAAAAGGAATTGCATGAGCGAAAATGAGGCAATAATGCCGCCGATCATCAGACCTTTGGCGGTGAAGCCGGGCCGGAGATTGGCCTCGGCATATCCCGGTAGCAGGGGCAGGACAATGCCGAAACCGACCAGGTCGATGAAGACCGACAAAAAGATCACCAATAATGACGGTTTACGATTCACAATAGCTCCCAAACGTTGACTCCATAGTGGAATATTAAATCCTGAAAAGGAAACGCGGGGAAGAAAAAACGACGGGATGGTGTCTGGAAATCGTCTCACAAATTCCGCTTGCGTGCAACAGGCTGAATTTGAATTCAACAAGGCAAGATACGACCAGGGTTCCCGCTGTGAAAGCTTGCCGGGAACGACTGTCATTCTTAAGCTGGTGCTGACATGGACATTACGATTAAGCCCATAGTTCCCGGAGACGTTGAAGACATGCTACAGATGATCAAGGAACTGGCCCGGTTTGAACGGCTGGAGCGTGAAGTCGAAGCGACCAGCGAACTGTTGCATCGGGCCTTTTTTGGCCCGCAACCGGCTGCGGGCGCGCTTTTTGCCCGGTGTGACGGCGAGGCCGCCGGATACGCGATCTATTTTTTTACATTTTCAAGCTTTCTGGCTCGCGCGGGAATCTGGCTCGAAGACATTTATGTGAAGCCGAAATTCCGGAAACGCGGCCTGGGCCGCGAGTTGATCGAAGCCGTGGCCAAGGTAGGCGTGGAACGCGGGTGCGGACGCTACGAATGGATTGCCCTCAATTGGAACGAACGGGCATTGGACTTTTACCAATCCATTGGCGCGCGCGCGATGAAAGAGTGGGTTTTCCACCGCATGAACCCGGCGGAGCTGAAGCGGCTCGGAGAGCGATAATTCCTGTTGGAATCGCTTTGACACAGAAGGCCTTCTAAAGCCGGAACCCTTTTTTCTTCCCAATTCAACGATATTCAGGGATTATCCTGCGACATTTTATGTTTATCGGCACTTATACAGCGATCGTTACGCCATTTAAAGACGGCAAAATTGATGATGCGGCATTCGAACGGCTTATTGCGCTACAGGTCAAGGGCGGGGTTGACGGCATTGTTCCGGCCGGCACGACGGGAGAATCGTCCACGTTGGGTTACCAGGAGAATATTGATGTGGTGGCTCGCGCTGTAAAATTTGCGCGCGGCAAGATCAAGATCATAGCCGGAACGGGCGCCAATTCCACGGCTGAGGCGACTTATTTGACCCGAGCCGCGGAGGAAGCGGGCGCGGATGCATCGCTCCAGGTCGCTCCCTATTACAACCGGCCTACCCAGGAAGGCCTGTATCAGCATTTCAAGACGATCGCCGGTGTGACGAGCCTTCCGATCGTTCTCTATAATATCCCCAGCCGTTGTGGAGTCGAAATTGCCGTAGACACGGTCAAACGGCTGAAGCAAAGCTGCAAAAATATCGTGGCCATTAAGGAATCAGGCGGCAATTGCGATCGAGTATCGCAACTGCGCGCGGCGCTGGGGCCGGAATTTGTCATTTTGAGCGGAGACGATTCCCTGACGCTGCCATTTATGGCGGTGGGCGCGCAAGGGGTCATTAGCGTTGCGTCCAACGTGATACCGCGCGAGATTTCACAAATGGTGAAGCTGTTCCGCGCGGGCAAATCAGCCGCAGCCCTGCGCATTCATGAAAAGTATTTTCCGCTAGTCAAAGATTTGTTTATCGAAACCAATCCCATCCCGGTCAAAGCGGCGTTGGCCATGATGAAGCTGGTTTCCGAGGAATATCGGCTGCCGCTCGTTCCCATGAACCCGGACAATCGGAACGCTTTGCGCTTGACGCTAAAGCGGTGTGGCGTATTGAAATAGCGCAATGATCAAAGCCATCATCGTGGGCGCCCGGGGCCGAATGGGCAATGCGCTCACCGCCTGCGCCAAACATTTCGCTGAAATTGAGATAGTGGGCCAGTTGGGCCGCGGCGACGATCTGAACGGCGCGATATCGAAAGCGGACGTCGTGATTGATTTCAGTTCACATGCGGCTACGCCGGCGATAGTGGATATTTGCGCGCGGAACAAAAAGGCCGTTGTCGTCGGCACCACGGGCCACTCGGATGCGGAAAGAAACGCAATCGCCGCGCAGCAATCCGCGATTCCCATGGTCTGCGCATCGAATTTTTCCACGGGCGTAAACACACTTTTTTGGCTGGCGCGAAAAGCCGCGGAAATTCTTGGGCCGGATTACGACCTCGAAGTGGTTGAAATGCATCATCGGATGAAAAAAGACGCGCCCAGCGGCACGGCCAAAACCCTGGCGGAAATCCTGGCCGGGGTGCGCAAGTTGCAATTGGACAAAGCGGCGCGTTACGGGCGAGTGGGTGTGATCGGGGAGCGGACACCGTCGGAAATCGGGATCCATGCGATCCGGGGCGGCGACGTCGTGGGCGATCACACGGTCATTTTTGCCAATGGCGGGGAGCGGTTGGAGTTGACCCATAAAGCATCGAGTCGTGAGACGTTCGCCAACGGCGCCCTTCGCGCCGCCCTTTGGGTGGTGAAACAGAAACCGGGCATTTATGACATGCAGCACGTGCTCGGGTTGAAATGATTTTTAGGCGAATTTGATGCCGATGGATTTGAAGAAATTTGCCATCATCGCTCTTGGTTCAAACCTGGGAGAACCCGGTAAAAGTATTTTAGAGGCGATGGCACGGCTTCAGGCTTATTCGGACGAGCCGGTTGTGAGATCTTCACTGTGGCAGACTTCGCCGGTGGATTGTCCGCCCAATTCGCCAGTATTTGTGAATGCGGTTGCCGGGCTCGTTCCGCGGACAAATGAAACTCCCGAAACGTTGTTGGAGAAATTGAAACTTCTTGAAAAGGAGTTCGGCAGGGCTCCAAAACAAATTCCAAACGAACCGCGCCCGCTCGACCTGGATTTAATTGCGTTTAGAAATGAAACGCGCCATTCGCCGAATCTAATCGTGCCGCACCCTCGCGCGCATTTGCGAAAGTTTGTGCTGCAACCGCTCAATGAGATCGCACCGGGATTGGTTTTGGCGGGGCAGGGGATGACAGTTTCCCAGTTGCTGGCAGGCCTGTCTTCAGGCGAATCGGTTATTCGGCTCGATAAAATCTAACAGATTCTAACTGCGTGGCTAAAAAAGGTCCCGGCCTGTTTGTGAATATGGACGGCCCATTGCTGTAAAAAGTAAATGGCAAACCAGATGGGATGTGCCTTGACAGTTCAGCGATACGTTTCGTATAACCATAATGGTTCACGAAGGCAGGCACCAGGACATACGAACTTTCTGGTCGTGACTAATTCGGCAGGCAGATTCCGGGCGGGTCACCATTACGCAACGTGTGCTTTAATTTAACTTGATAAAAACCGAGTCAGAGGCGCATACATGAAACTAAAAAATCCCGGAAACGGGAGCATTCAATCGGCGGGCGAACATCCATCCAAAACCTTCTCCGGCGCATACGAGCCTGGCGCGCGGCATCATTATTACCGGTCTGTCATTCTTGCTGTTTCGGGTTCGCTTTTTTGCGTTGCCGCAGGCGAGCAGGTTGCGGCGCAGTCCGCAAGTGACACGCCACGGTCGCTCGGGCAAACCGTTGCCGATTCGGCGCAAGCTTCGCCGCCGACATTTTTCGGCGGGCTTGAGGTGGTCGAGCGCGGGCAATCGCAGTTGCCGTCCGCGTCGTGGATTTGTTCCGATTTACAAACTTCGGCAACCATGTGGGACAATTCCCAATTGTGGCATCCGGGTGAACAATTGGAATATTTCGCCTGGGTGCAATCGCGAGAAACAGCCGGAAATTCCGCGGCCGCGCCGGCAGCACCGGTACCCGCACCTGCCGAGGCGCCTGTCCCGGCAGCGAGCACGCCTGCGATCGATGCGAATGCCGCGGCACCCGGAGCGACCCCGGTTTCCCCTGACCCGAATGCAACTGCGCCTGTGAGTGCCACCGCGCCTGGAGCCGTGGCCGATGCGAGTACGCCTCTTGGGCTGCCCGGGATGCCGCTCCCACAACCTACGGTTTACAAGAATGAGTTGAGCGCTTCGGCGGATTTTATGTATGGGCGCGGCACGATTACGGTGCCGATTGGATATGCGCTACGCAATGCCTCTGCCGCTTTTCCGGTCAACGCTGTTTCGGCCGATCGCTCGACGGTTTATTACGGTGGCACGGTTTCGTATTCGTTTGGGCGTTCATGGTACCTGGATGTTTCGGGTGAGAATGGCCGGTCCACCGGCAGCACGAGTATTTCGATTCCGAACTTGTCGGGCGGCGGGACGTTCCCCGCAAGTTTCGACGTGAATGACACGTGGTACCAGGCTTATTTGCGTTATAACTTCAAGAACTTTTTAGCTGGCTCGCGCTTTCGCGCTTATTTGCGCGGCGGCGTAAGCCTGGTCAATGCGACCCTGGATACGGTGAACAGTACTTTTAGTTCAGGACAACATTTTGGAGCCGGCGATTTTTATTCAGAACACGACAACACCTTCGACGTGCTGGGTAATTTGGGCTTTGGCCTTACGTATTCGCTGTATTCAACCGTGCGATTGAAAATGGGCCTGCAGATGGAGGGTGAAGGTTTTGGCGGCAATCGTTCGCAGGACATTACAGAGACATTCGTTCCGAGCGCGGGCCTGTCGGGCAAAACGACGATCAACGACACGGTTTACGGCGCCATTGGCCGATTAACGTTGCACGCAGACTATCGATTGGGCGAGACAGGGCGTTGGAAGATGACGGGGGACATCGGTATGATGACCAAATACAGCTTCGTGTCCTACCCGGACTTCGGGACAAAAGAGGAATTACTTTACGGCCCTTACGCCAAAGTCGGTGTGAGTTTCGTGTTTTAAATCAACTGATTAAATTTTATGAATCGCAAATTGCTGTTTTGGGGTCTTGCGCTAACGGGTCTTGCGCTGAATGCGCTGGCTACGCCTCCGGTGTATGAATTCGCGACTGTGTCCAACAGCGTTACCGCCGGGGCCAACCTGAGCGCGGTGGCCAATAGCGGAAACGTATTTGTCTGTGTCGGCGCGAATAATTCACCGGTCTTTTCGGTCAACTCAAATAATTTCACGGCGTTTGCCGCGACAAATTCCGGGGGAGGATACCTGCTGGTTTCCAATGCCTGGACCAGGA
>DASYZW010000824.1:0-3841 GCA_035945915.1 Verrucomicrobiia bacterium
AGGCCAAAATTGCGGCGCTTCCACCCAATAGCCTGGAGCAGAACGTCGCGCAAATTACCTTGCAGAATGATTTGGCAAACAAGCAGGTGGCCATGGCGTTACAAACCAGTCATTAGGTCAATGGTCGTAAAGGGGCGCCGTGACGGTCTCACGATAGGGCTGATGGTGTTGATATAATTCGATTTGCCGCGTTAACGCGTTGACAAAAGGCAGGTCATCCCGGCGGCCGGCTATTTGAAGTGCCTGCTGGGCTGTTGTTATGGCGTTGGAGAAGTCGCCATTTTCGGCACGAGCGGCTGCGAGTGTTTTGAGGACGATTGGATCGTCGCCACCGGTAAGTTTGTTGGCCTGTTCGGCCAATTCCAAGGCGTTAGTCCCGTTTCGAAGTGGATCCTGCGCGCATGTCGCTAAAACCCATGCCAGGTTGACTTGCGCTGAAACCAGACCGGGTTGGGCCGCCAGCGCGTTACGCCAATGCTCAACGGCTTTGGTGGCTTGGCCTTTTGTGGAAAAGGCGTTTCCAAGGGCGTTTTGGGCCGGCGCAAAATCAGGAGCGACGGTCACTGCGTCTTCCCAATATCGAATGGCCACATCCGGCTGGCCTTTTTGGCTGTAAACATTGCCCAGGTTGTATGGATAAAACGGATCGTTCGTCTGCATGTTCATCGCTTTTTGAAAATAGCCCACCGCCATATTGGGGGAACCAGCCTCGAGATAATAGGCGCCGATATCCGAGTAACCTTCTGCAAAATCAGGCTGGATCTCTAATGATTTCTTGAAATCGGCACAGGCTTCTTCCGGCTTTCCCATTTTAAGCAAGGCAGTCCCGAGATTATGATAAATCTGGGGGTCGGGATGAAGTGCCAGTGATTTCTGAAATTGTGCGATTGCCTCGTCCGCCTTTCCGTCGGTCAGCAAGGCATTGCCCAGGTTGGCATATGCCATATAGGCGCCCGGATTTCGGGTAATCGTCGTCCGCCAAAGGGCTTCAGTGTTGGCATACGCGCGACACTGGCCCCACGTCAAAAATCCCAGGAGCGCAAGCAGAAAAGCGGCCGTGAGGGGGGCGACAATGAGCTGCAGTTTACCAAGGCGCCGGTAACCCACGGCAATCGCGGCACACGCCAGGGCCAAAGGACCCATCGAAGCGAGATACTGAAAATGGTCAGCGACAAATGAATACGTGAAATAATAAATATTGAAAAATCCAAGCGTTAAAAACAACAATCCCCCAAAATAAGCCATTGCCACAAACACGGGCCGGCCCCAACTGCGGCGGGCAAACCATAGAACGATCGCCAACGGCACAAATGCCAGAAGAGACAGCCAGGCAAGCGATGGCGACGGCGCGATTTTCCACCGGGGATAAATTGTCATCAGCGGATACGGCCAAAACAGCTTTCCGAGATAAAACCAGAAGTCCCTGCCCGCGATCAGGAACCGGTCAACCCATGAAATTACAAAATCTTTGCCGTGGGCGCCCAAATTGTGCTCCTGGTAACGGGTCATCAAACCCGTCGCAATCGCCGTAGCGAAAAACAGCAACAGCGGAGAAATATCAGCCCATATAATTTTCCCGCGTTTCCACCAGACCACCAACAAGACAACCGCAGGCAGCGGGACGGTGTCCGTCTTGCTCAAGAGGGCGCAGACGAATAGCGCGAAGCAAAGCCAGTAGTATCGCCATTTCGAAGCGGGAGATGCGGGACATGCCGGGGATGGCTGGAAAAGCTCAGGAATCCAGAATCGCAGGCCGGCGAGAAGCGAACCGAGGAAAAAGAAACAGGACAGGGTATTCTTGCGTTCGGCAATCCACGCCGCCGATTCAACATTCACCGGATGCAGCGCGAACACGGCCCCGGCGAGCCATGCGCCCGGTACGTTTAACTTCCGCAAAACCAGCCACAGAAGAATGGCATTGAGGGCATGCAGCAAAATATTCGTTAGATGAAAACCCGTCGTATTCAGCCCCCACAAATGATACTCCGCCCAGCACATCGTATAGGTCAGGGGGTAATATTGATGAGCCTGGTGAAATCCCCGGTGAAACCAAATGTCTCCCAGGCCCGAAAGGTTGTAATAACGCGATTGGGAGAAACCATGAGGGACAGAGTTATCATCGTCCCAAAGAAAGTCACCATGCCACGCCGGGTAATAAGCGGTAAATGTGGCGGCGAGCAAAAAAATGGCGAACAGCCAGCTTCGGCGCGACGAAGCGGATGGGGGAGGCGTCATAAAGGCGGACAATAATGGATGAAGAAAGGGGAAGCAAGAAAGCAGAAGAGGGACGGCAAATGCAATGGTTGGCAGGCATGTCACGCATTGTAAGCACAAGCGGCAGTACTACTTGCAATGGCGGCCCAGGACATCCCCGCGTTCAGCATTGCAGCCAATCGATGCGAATCCGCGAATCCGTTTCAAAAATGAATTCTTTGTCATAAAGGCGATTTTTCTCGCGCGTGATACGGCCCCGTTGTAAAGATTCCAGACGAACATTGAGCGCAAGGATCGCAATTTAATTGTCACCAGCATTTTATGAAAAACAAATTCCTGAATCTTGTGGCCATAGCAACCGTATCCGCAGCCTCTTTCGGCGGCGTTTGCAAGGCGGACGACCTTTACCATTTCATCACTCAAATTCCAATTGGCGGCGACGGCGGGTGGGATTATCTGTCGATTGATTCTCACGCTCACCGCCTTTACGTCTCGCATGCGACGGAAATCGTCGTGATCGATTTAAAAAGCAACCACATTGTGGGCGAAATAACCAACACGCCGGGTGTGCACGGGATTGTCGTGGCGCCTAAATTGGGACTGGGTGTCACGAGCAACGGCCGGGAGAACAAGGCGGGGATCGTGGATTTGAAGACGCTCGAGACTTTGTCAAAGGTGGACACCTCGGAAGGGCCTGATGGGTTTGCCTATAATCCCGCAATGCGCGAAGCGTATTTATTTTGCGGTCGCGCGAATGCCGCCACGGTCGTGGATGTAACGGGACAGAAGGTTGTCGCCACGGTACCTCTGGCCGGACGTCCGGAATTTGCGCAGGCTGATCCAAAAGCCAATCGCGTTTACGATAACCTGGAAGATCAAAGCGAGGTTGCGGTCATTGACGGCGCCGCGCACACAGTTGTCACGAATTGGCCAATCGCGCCGGGCGAAAGCGGGTCAGGCATGGCGATCGATGTGAAAAACCATCGCCTGTTTATCGGTTGCCACAACCAGATGATGGTGATGATGGACAGCCGCAACGGCCAGGTCATGGCCACCGTTCCAATTGGGGAGGGGGTGGACGCCGACGCCTTTGATCCCAAGACCAAATTGGCTTTCGCCTCCTGTGGCGATGGCACGACGACAATTGCCCATGAGGATTCGCCCGATAAACTGACCGTGGTTCAAACGCTCAAGACGCAACGCGGCGCGCGCACCCTGGCGCTGGACCCTGAAACGCACAATATTTACCTGGCCACGGCAGATTTTGAGGCTCCGTCGGCCAACTCACCCGCCGGCGGAGAGCGGCGCCGGCGCCCGCGGATGGTCCCGGGGACGATGCGTATTTTGGTGTATGGAATGAGTGACCAATAGATGAGACGTTTTCCGTTTATTTTTGGGATCATTTTATTGAGCGGTTGCGCGGTGTATCATCCGCTTCCGATTTCGCCGGAGAAGAGCGCGAATGATTTTGACGCGCGATCGCTTAACAGTGAAGGCCTGCGGACGTTTTTGGAGACGAATCAAGTTGTCGGCGCGTGGCCGAGGCAATCGTGGGACTTGAAAACGCTGACCCTTGCCGCGTTTTACTATCAGCCGGCTTTTGCCGAGGCCCGGTCGACGTGGGCCG
>DASYZW010000825.1:0-4435 GCA_035945915.1 Verrucomicrobiia bacterium
TCAAGCAGTCTTGATCGTGGTGGACCAGGCTGCGATTCACGACCCGGAGCACCCGGTCTTGATTGTTGACCTGTTGACAGAGAGAGGACGCACGTTTCGCGCCTTGCCGTCCTGCGTATTCGAGATTGAGAGCAACCTCTCGATTGGCAATATGGACTGGGAAGAGTTCGTCAATGGCGTTGACGACACCGGCGTCTACCGTGGATTTGGCGGGCTATGATCTGAAGAGCAGTGATAGCACCCTCGCACGCGCGTTGCCGGTCAACATGACACGGACGGTCTCGGGCGCAAGTCGCCCGACCTCGGAAAGAAATTGAATAAAGGGCCAGCCCCTCCTCCCCGCTTTCAGGAAAGCTGCGCTACATCAGCGCTTTTTGAATCAACGCTTTCTCGCATTCGCCGTAATTTAATTTCAGTGCTTCGGCGCGGGCGGTGTCGGTCATTTTTTCCCAGGACTTTTTTAGCGCATTGATTGTCTTGTCTTCCGCGGTCTTTGACGCCAGGCCGGCGAATTGAAATTCGAGGAAGACCAGGCAGAGGGCGTCTTCCAAAACGCGGCACTCGGCGTCGGCGGGAAAATTCTTTTTCAGGTTCAGGTCCTGGACACGGCGGATCGTGTCATCGTCGCAACCGGCTTCGCGCAAAATTTCGCCCGCGCGCCGCGCGTGGAACTTTTTCAGGTCGCTCCGCCACTTGAGATAACCCGGGCGGGTCATTGGGTAGCCGGCGCGCGGGATTTCCCAGCGGCAAATGTGCTGGCAACGCGCGGCCAGTAGCAAGACTTCGGAAGCCCCGGGGCTCAGGCGGAGGACCCAATCCGTCAACCGTTGCGCGTACAGGAGTTCGCGCGGCTGGCCGTTTTCTTTGTTGGGGTCGCGACCGTTTGCTTCATCAAAACGGCGGATGGCAGATTCAAAGTGAGGGCCATGATTGCTCATGAGTAAATACGGGCGCCATGAATGCCGCCCCGTTTACCCAACCATCCACGGACCCATCAGTCCAACATTCCGCTTAGTGATGGCAGCCGCAGTTGCCGTTACCGCAGCCTTCCTCTTCTTTAAAGTCGGATTCGGTGGGCACCCGGCCCAGTTGAAGCGTCTTCGAAACGTACTTCTGGACGGAATGCTGGATTGCGTGCAGTTCGTCCTGCGCTTCGAGGAAGCCGCGGGCAACCGGGTTTTGGAGCAGCGCGTCGCGTTGCTTTTCAAAATCGGCGATTTCCTGGCCGTTGAGGGGCTCGCCGCTATGCTGTTTTTCGTGGAGCGAACGGCCCTTGGTATTCACGGCGTCAAACTGGCCGCGGGCGGCGTCATTTGCAAGGAACGCGTCGATGCGGCTGCGGATGGAGGTCCATTGCGGTTGCGCGACGATGGTTTCGCAAAGTTCGCGCGCTTTATCTTCAATCACTGTTTGCATAATTTATTTGATAATTAGTAAACCATAATTGCCGGACAAAAGCAAATCGGACCTTTGCGAGACTCAGAACTCACCGCGGAGTATCCGAAATTCACCGCTCTTGCCGTGATCGCAAAGCGATGCGGGCCAACGTTAATTAAACTCAGCCGCAAATGTGTTGACACGGTTACGGTAAAGGCTTTTAATCACGCGCAAATCCTTATGCAACCGATTCAACTTCACTGGATTGACTACACGATTCTCCTGGCTTACGTGGCATTTATCCTGGGAATCGGCTGGGCGCTCGCCCGCTACATGAAAAGTTCGAAGGATTTCCTTACCTCCGGACGTTCCATTCCCACCTGGGTCACTGGGCTGGCATTTATCTCGGCCAACCTCGGGGCGCTGGAATTGGTGGGTATGGCGGCCAGCGGCGCCAAATACGGCATCGCCACGGCCCATTTTTATTGGGTCGGCGCCATTCCGGCCATGATCTTTCTCGCGGTATTCATGATGCCGTTCTATTACGGTTCGAAAGCCCGGTCCGCGCCGGAATACCTGAAAATGCGGTTCGACGAACGTGTTCGCATCCTGAACGCCGCCGCGTGGGCGGTGATGACCGTTTTCATGTCCGGCATCTCCATGAACGCCCTCGCCAAGCTGCTGCATCTGCTGCTGCATTGGAATTATGATCTCAGCCTCTGGATCGCTTCGGTCGTCGTGGTTCTCTACGTGTTCAAAGGCGGCCTGACCTCGGCCATCTACACGGAAGTCCTTCAATTCTTCATGATCGTGCTCGGCTTCACGCCGGTCGTTTACCTGGGATTAAAGGACGTTGGCGGCTGGAGCGGATTGAAGAGTCATCTGACGGATGTTGCCCAAAACCCGGCCGCGCTGGGGCTGAACACCCAATCGTTTTCGGCTGATGCCTGGAGCCACGCATGGAAGCCGTTGCTGGCCGGCCCGGCCAATAACCCGATGGGCGTGGACGTCATTGCCATGATTTTCGGGTTGGGTTTCGTCCTGAGCTTCGGTTATTGGTGCACGAACTTCCTGGTGGTCCAGCGGGCCATGGCGGCCAAAAACATGACTGCCGCGCGGAACACGCCGCTGGTGGCAGCCGTCCCGAAAATGCTGTTCCCAGCCATCGTCATTCTGCCGGGAATGATCGCCGCGGCGCTCATGACCATGCCTGACAAGGATTATCGCATCCCGCCGCCAATCATCTCGGACCAGAATTACGCCAAAGCCGTGACCGCGGTTAAAAACGCCAGGCCATCCGTTGAAAACCCCGGCGTTGACGCCGTCCAAAAAGCGCTGGGCGCTCCGGTCTATAATGACAAGGTTTCAGCGCTGATTTCGACCAATATGCTGGCGCCGATGTCCGACAGCCAAATAAAGGACGGACTTTACAATTGCGTGGCCGAAAACGACTACGACAGCGTCATTCCCTCGCTTGTGAGAAAATATTGTCCGCCCGGCCTCCTGGCGCTGGCGCTGACGGCATTGCTCGCCTCCTTCATGTCCGGAATGGCCGGCAATATCAGCGCTTTCAACACGGTTTGGACCTACGACCTGTATCAAACCTTTCGCCGGCTGGTGTTGGACCGGCCGCGCCCCGCCACCATAGTTCGCGGGGACGGGAAAAGTGACGAGGCGACCATCGTATTCAAAGACCTCGGAGATGATCACTATTTATGGATGGGCAAGGCTGTGACGGTAGTCGGCGCCCTGCTGAGCATTGGATGCGCCTATTTTGCCAACAATTACGGCAATGCCATGGACGTTGTGCAACTCGGATTTGCCTTCGTCAACGCGCCGGTCTTTGCAACGTTCATGCTCGGAATGTTTTGGAAACGGACGACCGGCACCGGCGCATTCTACGGTCTTATCGGCGGTATCCTGACATCAGCGATATTCCAGGCGTTGACGCTGGCCACGGGTGACACGCCCGGCCTTAAAGGCGGCTATCTGCATGTGGAACATTGGTTCCCCAGCGAAATGGCGCAGAACTTCTGGATGGCGAGCTTCGCCTTCCTGTCCTGCTTCATCCTGACCGTCTTTATTTCGATCCTGACCACGCGGACAAAATCCGACCAGGAACTCACGGGCCTGGTTTATTCGCTCACGCCCAAAATCAAGGACCATGAGCAACATTTTCTGCAACGTCCCGCTGTGCTGGGCGTAATTCTGCTGATTTGCTGCGTCATCCTGAACTTTCTTTTCTGGTAAAAACGAACTTTAATACGAAAGTAACATTATGCTCGATTTACGCTGGCCAATCGGTCTCATGTTTACGCTCATCGGCGCGTTGCTTGTCGTCTACGGCGCCGCCACCAACTCGAACGTGGACATGTACGCAAATTCCCTGGGCATAAATATCAATGTGAAATGGGGAATCGTTTTGTTGATTTTCGGGATACTGATGGTGATCGGCGCGGCTGCCGGCAAGAAGGAACAGTAGGATCCGCTCCCAGGCTCGCCGCCATGCCGCGCAGCTCCCGTGGCAGCGTCGCGTGAGCGCGAGCTTGACCACCCTCGCTTCGTTTCCGGCCAATGGGCGCAAAATCCTCAAAAATGCCATGAAAGCGCGCTTTTCCGACGCATAACCGGCTTCGTCTCCAGTTTCCACTCCTATATAGAAAAAATGTGCATACTATGCCGCCAGCGCCAATCCGGACCGGCAATTTCCCCAAAATCCCTCTTGTCATCGTCTGTTTTTCTGCTATTTTGATCGTCCTTTTTTATGAAGACGGACATTCATCCGAGATACATGGACTCTGAGATTCGTTGCGCCTGCGGCAACGTGATCAAGACGCGGTCCACTAAATCCACGATTATCGTGGGTATTTGCAACGTCTGCCATCCGTTCTACACGGGCCAGCAAAAGTTTGTCGATACCGCCGGCCGCGTGGACAAATTCCAGCAGCGCGCCGCCAAGACCCAGGCCGCGCAGGAGGCGTTCGCCACCAAGAAGAAAAAGAAAGCTTAGCTTTGCAGTTTCAGTCCGCCCGCCGGTGCTCTGCCGCCCGCGGGCGGA
>DASYZW010000826.1:0-2918 GCA_035945915.1 Verrucomicrobiia bacterium
GGCCGTTTTCCCCATGGCAAACAACACAGTTTTCATGAAAAAGTCCCGCCGCGTCCACTCTCGAGACTGGATAAGTCGCGTCAGCCACCGTTATCGGCCCCCGCGACGCGCATCCCCAGGCAAACAGGGAAGCCGCAGCAAGGACTACCACCGTGATTGTTCGACGCTTCATGACTCGATTCTCGTCCCCTCGCGACTTACTTTCAATATCCTTCGAAAGAAAATTATGTTGATGCGCGGAAAACCGTCAATTGCCAGTATTCATCTGTTAAGTCCTGTCCCATCCTTGCTCCCGTATGATCTCCCGCAACCGCGGATCGTCGGCCGACAACGGCGGCAGCCATAGCCCCAGTTCCTTCCGCGTCCACCAAACGTGCGCCTCGTTGCCCGGCGGGGCAAATGCATAGCGGTAAAGGACGGCCCTCACGTAACGCGGCGGTTTGTCCGGAAACGGATTGCTTCCAAACAAACTCAATGCGCCGGGATCATTGTGAAGGAGTTTCCAAACCAGGTTCACCGTCCACGGATAATCCGACGGCGTGGCCATGGCGGCGAACCACATTTGCCAGTCCAGCCGCGGCTGGTACGGCGCAATCTGGATGGGCCGCTTTTCGACTGCGACTGGCTGCGCGCGATATAAGTATGTCCGCCACGGCGCGGCATCATCGGGCACAGCGGCGTCCGTGCCTTCAAAAACCACCGTCAATCGTTCCCGGCCGACTGATCCGAATGCGCCGTAAGTATTCACCAGGTCGAACGATTCGAACGACGTATTCATCATTTGATTCGGCGAAATCATGTTGGCAACCGGCCAACAACTGAGGAAGCCGATGACTGCCGCCAGGCACCATGAAACGCGCGCCGGCCATACGGACGGTTGCTCTGTGGCCGCGGCGCCGGCGGCACGCCGTCCAACAAACCGTGGAAGAAGTTTAGACCAAAAGCCGTCGTCAAAACACGCCAGGGCGGGGATAATCGTTAGATAATTCAAAAATGACAGGTTGCCGCTCAGAATCAGCGTGACCTGGAACAAAACCATAATAACGCCGGCAATGCGTCGCCCCACGCGCGGATAAAAGGCAAACCAGGGCGCAATTAATTCCGCGAGGAAATTAAACAGGACCCCGAACTTGAGCACGCCGTGCGGCAGAAATGTAAACCAGCGGCTGAACGGCCCGGGTATCGGCTGCGTTTCGAAATGATAATAAAGCGCAGTCAGATCGCGCCAACACTCGTCGCCACGCAGTTTGATCAAAGCCGCGCCGATCATAATCCGGAAAATGAGCCAGCGAAAAAGCCAGATCACCACAATCGGCGGGCGACGCCTGGAAAAAGGCCGTCCATCCAGCAACGGGCAAAGAAAGATGGCCAGGAAGCCGGTCTCCAATAGTTGGATTTCCCAGCCGTAGCCGTACCAGTCCTGGCCAACGTGCACGAATGACATATACAGCGCCCACAGCGCTGCCATCATGAGTGCGTTGGCGTATCCCGCAACCACGACGCACGCGAGCGCGAAACCAATCCACGCCGTGATTTGTAACGCGCTATCCGAGTGAACGAACCAGAACAGAGAGGGCAACCGATAAAATCCATCGAAAGCGCATTGCGCATTGCGAATTTCACTGAGGTAAAGATTGACGGGTGTGAGGCCGTTTGAACCGATGAGCGGGAGAATCTGTTTCGCCGCCACGAAGAAGGCCACGGCATAGACAAACCCCAGCAGGCGCAGGATCATGAACCGGGGCAGCCAGTAACCATCTTGGCGCCGCGTCGCATTTGCGAGGGCACAATCAGGCGCTGGACTTGGACCAGGTTCCGTCATGGAACATCGGTCAAAACATGCGCCAGCCCGGCGAACTCAGCAAAACCGAACTAAAGCGCGCAATCCGCTACTCAACGACCCTCTTCCCCTGCTTTCGCGCGTAATACTGTTCCTTGATCCATTTGTACGTCGCGGCAAGGCCTTTGTTCAACGTCGTGTTCGGCTCCCAGCCGAGGACCTTGTGGATGAAGGTATTGTCGCTGTTGCGGCCGGCCACACCCTTGGGCGCGCTCAGGTCGTAATGCCGTTTTAGCTTCACACCCGCGATGTTCTCGATCTTCGACAACAATTCATTGATCGTCACCAATTCGCTTGAACCCAGATTAATCGGCGTTGCGATCAAATCATCACAATGCGTAATCATGTCCACGCCTTTGACGCAATCGTCAATGTACATGAAGCTTCGCGTTTGGTTGCCGTCGCCCCAGATCGAAATATCATGTTTACCGTCGTCCTGGGCCTGGATTACTTTGCGACACAGCGCCGCCGGGGCTTTTTCGCGTCCGCCGTCCCAGGTGCCGTGCGGGCCATAGACATTGTGAAACCGCGCGATGAATGTTTTCATTCCGCGCTCATGCCAATATTCCTCGCAGAACATTTCCGAAATCAATTTTTCCCAGCCGTAACCACGCTCGGCCATCGCGGGATATGCGTCCGATTCCTTTAACGCCCGCACCTTTGGGTCCTTCTGCAGCGTTGTATTATACGCGCAGGCGGATGAAGAATAAAAATAACGGCGCGTTCCGGCCTGGTACGCGGCCTCGATCATGTGCGTATTAATAAGCACGCTCCGGAGGCATTCCACACGAAACCGCTCGATGAATCCCATGCCGCCCATGTCTGCCGCCAGGTTATAGACTTCGACCGCGCCTTCGCAAACGCGATGGCAATTGGCCTCCTTGCTTACGTCCAGGCAGAGATTTTCCACACCGGGGACCTTCAGATACCATTCATAGATGGGTTTTTTGTCCACCGCCCGAATCCGGTTAAATCCCTTTTTCTTGAAATAAAGCGCCAGGTTGCCGCCAATGAATCCGCCGCCCCCCGTGATGACAATCAGATCATCCTTTTGCGTGGGCGGAGTTTTTTCCACAAG
>DASYZW010000827.1:0-6456 GCA_035945915.1 Verrucomicrobiia bacterium
CGGTCGGCAGGCGCGGCCCCATGCTGGTGTTGAGCTATCCCAGTCCTGATGGTGAAGAAGGCTACCCCGGCACTCTGCACGTGACGGCCACGTACACCCTTCTCACGAACGAAAATACTTTGCGCCTGAGGTTTTCGGCCACCACGGACAAGGACACCGTCATTAATTTGACAGGCCATTCGTATTTTAATTTGGCAGGCCAGGGCCAGGGAACCATCCTCGACCACGTCGTTTATATTGACGGGGACAAATACACCCCCGTTGACAGCACGCTCATTCCGACCGGCCAAATCGCCCCGGTGGAGGGAACTCCGTTTGATTTCCGCACACCCACAGCTATTGGCGCGCGCATCAACGACGACAATGAACAACTGAAATTCGGCGGTGGCTACGACCATAACTTCGTGATGAACCATCCGATGGATAAACTTGGCCTCGACGCCCGGGTGACGGATCCCAAGAGCGGTCGCGTTTTCGAAATCTGGTCCACTTCGCCGGGCCTCCAATTTTATTCCGGCAATTTCCTCGACGGCACCATTATCGGCAAAGGCGGCGCAGTGTATGTCCACCGCGGCGCTTTTGCGATGGAACCCCAGCACTATCCGGATTCACCCAATCATCCCGAATTCCCGTCGACCGTGCTGCATCCGGGTGAAACGTATCACAATACAATCGTCTATAAATTCAGCGTCGCAGGCCAATAATAGCCAGCTTGACTAGTGATTACGTGATTCGGCAATGATGCCGGGCACGTCAGAATATCAGCCAGACACTGTATGTCTGGCTGATTTTTTTAATGGGACCGGCGAGACTCCGCCGCCTCGAAAATCACTTTGCCTTTTTACCTGTTGTCGAGCAATTTAGTCTAATGAAGAGACGGTTATCTTTAGTTTGGCTGGGTCTTTTGCCCCTGGCACTGCTTTTTTCTCCGCAACGAGCCGGCGCCACACTGGATCGGTCGGTCGTTTTGGAAAATAATGTCGCGTATTTGCACATCGCAAAAACCGATGGCGCCCTCTCCGCGGCCATACCCACCGCGCTAAACCGTTTTCAAGCCACTAATACTATCGCCGGCATCGTCGTAGATCTCCGCTTCGCCAATGGAAACGACGTCGACGACTTGCCCGCAATCGAACAGCTTCTGAAACAACCCAGATTGCCTCTGGCCATCCTGATCAACGGCCAGACATCCGGCGCATCCGCCAAACTCGCCGAAGATCTGCGCGAAGAAAATACCGGCCTGGTATTCGGGTCCGCCTCGGAGAATTTTCAACCGGACATTACCGTACCGGCCAATGCCGACGACGAAAAAAAATTCCTCAACAACCCGTATGCCGCGGGGCCTCACAGCCCATCCGCGGATTCCAGCACCAATTTGCTGCCGTTTGTGGACATTGACCACACCACCGAAGCCGACCTCGTTCGTGAAAAAATCAAGGACGGCGACCAGGACGATACCGACCATATTTCAGCTCCCCCAAAACCGGTCATCCGCGACCCTGTTCTGGCTCGCGGCGTGGATTTCATTAAAGGCGTTGCCGCGCTGCATTTAAAGACCAATCAATCGTGACCCGATCAATTTCGCGCCTGAATTTTCTTTGCATTCGGAATTGACGATTCGGCTTGCACAATTCACTTTGAATCTTCGCTCTGGATGAAGACGATTTTGTTTATTTGCACTGGCAACGTTTGCCGCAGTCCCATGGCCGAGGGCCTATTTCGCAAGGCCACGGGCAATGGCGACGGCTTCCGCGTGCTTTCCGCCGGGCTCGGCGCCATCGACGGCCAGCCGCCCACTCCGCATTCCGTCTCCGCCATGCGTGAATTGGGGATCGATATCTCCAGCCAGCGCAGCCGGGCGCTCACGATCGACCTCGTTCGACAGGCCGATTACATATTCGGAATGACCCACGCCCACGTGGACACCGTGGGCCTGCTGTACCCGGGCGCAGCCGATAAAACGTTTTTGCTTCGCGAATTTAACGATTCCATTCCGGCTTACGAAAAGGACATCCCCGACCCCATCGGCTGTCCGTATGACATTTACGTCCACTGCCGGGATCAGATTGAAGAAGGTATCAATTCCCTTTTGAAATTTATGCAACAACACGAAACCCTCCAGGCATCAGCCAACGAAACCCAATCTCTCGTCAAGTTCGCCATCGGCGCCGACCACGGCGGCTTCGAACTTAAGGAAGCCCTCAAAAAACATCTGCTCGATGGCCGCATGACCGTCCGCGATTTCGGCGCGACCGCCAAAGATCCGGCGGACGATTATCCGGATTTCGCCATTCCCGCCTCCGAAGCCGTTGCCGATGGACGCGCCGAGTTTGGCCTCCTCATCTGCACCTCTGGCGTGGGCATTTGCATCACGGCCAATAAAATCCCCGGCATCCGCGCGGCGCAGGCGTTCAACGAAAAGGAAGCCGATCTCATCCGCCGGCACAATGACGTCAATGTTCTCTGCCTGAACGGCGACATGGATCTTGAACTGGCGAAAAAAATTGTGACGGCGTTTGCCAATGGCAAATTCGAAGGCGGCCGGCATGAACGCCGCGTCAGCAAACTCGATCTCCGCCTGGCGCCGGTGCAATTGCGCCTGCGCAATGTGGACCCGGCCGTGGCCGCGGCCATCGACCGCGAAAAAAATCGCCAGCGCGATAATATCGAACTCATCGCCAGCGAGAATTTTGTCAGCCCCGCAATCCTCGAGGCGCAGGGTTCCGTTCTGACCAACAAATACGCCGAAGGCGTTCCCGGCAAACGCTGGTACGGGGGTTGCGAACATGTGGACGTGATCGAACAACTCGCCATTGATCGCGCCAAAAAGCTGTTCGGCGCCGACCATGCAAACGTCCAGCCGCACTCCGGCAGCCAGGCCAATATGGCAGTCTATTTCGCCGTGCTCAAACCCGGCGATAAATTGCTCACCATGGACCTGACCCACGGCGGGCATTTGACCCATGGCAACAAAGCCAATTTCAGCGGCCGATTCTTTGAAATCATTCACTACGGCGTCCGCAAAGACACCGAGCAGATTGACTATGACCAACTTGCCGGGCTGGTGAAGGAACACAAACCCAAAATGATCACCGTGGGCGCCAGCAATTATTCCCGCATCATCGATTTCAAACGAATGGGCGAAATTGCCCGCGATGCCGGCGCTTATCTCATGGCCGACATGGCGCATATTGCCGGCCTGGTCGCCGCCGGGCTTCATCCCAGCCCCGTGCCGCACGCGGACTTCGTCACCACCACCACCCACAAGACGCTTCGCGGCCCGCGCGGCGGCCTTATCCTGTGCCGCGAAAAATACGCAAAGGAAGTGGACTCAACCGTGTTCCCCGGCATCCAGGGCGGTCCACTCGAACACGTCGTCGCCGCCAAGGCGGTTTGCTTCCATGAAGCCCTTCAGCCGTCGTTCAAGACGTACCAGGAACAAATCATCAAAAACGCCCGGGCGCTCGCCGAAGGCATTAAACGAAACGGTTATCGTCTCGTCAGCGGCGGCACTGACAACCACCTGATGTCCGTGGACGTCGGAGCTAAAGGCCTGGGCGGCAAGGATTGCCAGTTGGCCCTCGACGAGGCCGGAATTACCGTGAACAAAAACACGATTCCGTTCGAAACCCGCTCGGTCTTTCAGGGCAGTGGCCTGCGCCTGGGAACACCCGCAGTCACAACGCGCGGAATGAAAGAGGTCGAAATGGCCGCCATTGCCGACATGGTCTCGGAAGTACTGATGGACATTAAAAACACGGAAGTGATTGGGAAGGTCCGGCAACGCGTCCATGATCTGACGGCTAAATTCCCGCTGCCATATTGAAAAGCAGCATGACGGGCAAGAAAATGCGCTCTTCGACCGTGGAGCAGCCACCCGGCCTCACCCTCATCGGCGACAGACCGTCAATAATTCGAACAGAACACCTTTTATCCTGTCTAATTGTTCTGTTGGAGAATCGAATGGTCTGGAACCTAAATGAAAAAGAATAAGGGCCGAGATTCAATCCTTTGGGTTGAAGCGGGGGGATTTTCATTGGTCATTGGCCTTTCCTGGCTTACCGAAGCCCTCCGGATTCCTCATTACATCTTCGGCGAATCCTTTGCGCCAAACTGGCATCGCGCGGTATTGCGGACCGTTGTCATCATCCTGATTTGGCTCTGGGTCAATTGGATTACCCGGCGTCTGCTCAAACGCCTTCATTACCTCGAGGATTTTCTTCGCATCTGTAGTTGGTGCCGCAAAGTGTCTCATGACGACCAATGGCTTAAGCTGGAAGACTATTTTAATTCCAAGTTTGCCACGCGAACCTCCCACGGCATGTGCCCTGAATGCCTGAAAAAGAAAGTCGAAGAACTCTCCCGAGAAGAAAAACGTTCCCAATCCCCGACGATCGGCTGAAACGCCACAAAGCGCATCCTCTGTTTCAGAGCGTGAAGGCGGTCAAATTATTTTCGAGCTTAAAGTCTTTCACTTTTTCGTCGTTGGGATGAACAGAACAGAACGCTGGTCGGTTTCCGAAAGCTCAGGAAGATGCAAAAAGAACAAAATCGGCCAGTCCATTGAGAGACACCCCTGCTTTGCCTCACCACCTTAATTCAATTGGTTCAATCGGGGTAACAGCATACGGCAAATTTCCGAACTCGCGTAAGCGAGCCGTGGACGAGTCAGCGGGTGTTGACTAAAATTGTCGTGGAATAGTCCGCCGATTTAATTTTCGCCGGCACTTTTGCTGGCAATCGCCTTCAAACTGCCTACCCGCCTTTTAAAAACCCACGAAAATCAGGGCTTTTGAAATGGCTCCAGAGGTAGGATTCGAACCTGCAACCAGCCGGTTAACAGCCGGCTGCTCTACCGTTGAGCTACTCTGGAACTCTTACGATTGTAGCAAATAGAGGAAAAGATTACGTTTTTTACGCTTTCAAGTCAATGAAAATGGAAGAGACTTAACAGTCGGCGGACGAATATGAACGGTGCAGTAACGAAAACGATTCGATTCCCCCACATTTTCCCCTACAATTCCCCCACACATTAATACACCCCATCGTCGGCCGCATTCCGAACCATCGTGTGATAAAAGTTTTTGTCTGGGGCACGGGATTGAAAGGAAGCGAAAGCGGGACTAAACTCTCCGGATAAGAATTTTTATGCCAGTTTGCATTTATTCCAAAAAGCCGTTCGTAAAATCTAGCAAGGAACACATTTTGCAAAACTCTTTGGGCGCACGTTGGTCGTCCGGGCAAATTGTTTGTGATCGCCTTCAGACCGAATTCGGAAGGACTATTGATTCTGCGTTGGAGAAATCCATCAGCCCAATTCGAAACTTGCTCGGAACAACAGGCGGTCGTGGAGGAGCGGGTCCCACATTAAGGTCGGTCCCCGTTACAAGCGGGGAAACAATAGACCTTCTTCCCGGCGCTCAACCACGTTTGGCGAAACCCATCGTCGAAATAACCAGCGCAGATGACAACACGAGCAAGGCAAAGATTCAGGCGGGAAACCTCGACCAATTAAATTGGGCACTCGCCATGTTACGAGAGCAATTTCCCAATTTGAAAATTGATTTGGAGGAAATCAAAGGAGTGGTTCAGCCAACAACTCGTCAACTATCGGGTCATGCAGCTTTGAAGATGACTTTAGGAGGGAAGGATCCGTTCCGCGCTATGTTAAAGTCGTGCTTTAACCTTTTAGGAGTGAATAATGCCAATGCGGCCCTATTGACGAGTTGTGACAAAATTCGGAATTTTATTATGGACGGAACGGGGAAAATTGAAGATTTCGTCAGATGGATTCCAGAGCCGGGGAAATTGGTCGTCCCGAAAATCGGCCAAGCAGACCACTTTATCGGCATAATGTCCATCAGGAATGGAATTGAAGGGATTGTTCAACTATTCGGAGAAATGAGATTTGCAGTTCGGCTTTCAGAAAAGTATGAAGGACCACAATTTCGATACGGTTATCTCGTGAACCCGTTTCGTGACTCTGAACCGCCAGAGAGCCGCGAACCCAAATTTGGCATTAGCTGCATTCCGATTTTTAGCGATCAATCCACGAAGAATACTGCTGCTATTCAACGTACCTTTACGGTAGCCGTCGAACGCCTCGGACAATTATATTATCAAAGAGCTTACAATGCTCGAATGCAGAAAGCTCTTAAAGACGCAGTTGCTGAGATCTTGGTGCCAGCAACTGGAAAAAAGTTTACACCCGAACTCTTAAACTCTTTCGTTCAAAAATACCGCGAAAATTTGGAAAGCGTTTTCACGAAATCGAACGGCTAATCCTTACACCAGATGCTTGATAAAAACCGCAAGCCAACAGCGATAATTGACAAATCGTGTCCTGGTTCAGCGTGAATTGGAAAAATGGCGCGGATGAGTTAAGTAATCAGGGCCATTTGTTCTTGTCGTTTTAGTCTGCGTTTTTCTCGTGCGGCTTCAAGTTTTTTATCCCGG
>DASYZW010000828.1:0-4488 GCA_035945915.1 Verrucomicrobiia bacterium
TTTTAGGTTTTCGAGATTTTAGAGGGGGTGTAAACGAGACGGCTGTGTCCGCATCATATTCTACTATTTATCGGCTCCTCTCACAGGCCTAAAATTTCGCAAAATTTGATTCGGGCAACACGCCCGCACCTCGACTCCTACCCAATCTCCGAAGGGGCCGACGGGAGGAGTCTTTGACTGAAATCCTGTGGTTTGATCGGTGAGGTTGCTTCGAATTGAGTTAGAGTCTCGTTACCTCGACTCCTACCCAATCTCCGAAGGGACGTTTTCCGGGACTTGGCGGCAAAGCCAAAAAGCGGCGTCACAGCCGCCGCACTCCACGACGCAAGCGCGCGTTGGGAGCGGCATGTGATACTTTTATTACCATCGGTGCCTTCGATCGAGTTACCGATTCAGAGAATTCTGTCAATCCCGGTTAAGGACTCACTTTTTCGGCTCCGCGCGCGTTTCGACAAATTTGCGCTTTAAAAAAATCCCGGCTGCCGCCAAACTTCACATCTTTGACCATTAAACGGGCAAACCCCGGGACAACCGAAGGGCCAAATTAAATGAAACACATCGCAAAGAATTGGTTGATTGGACTTGTTATTGTATTTGCAGCCGCGACAGCGCCGGGCGCGGACGCGAGCGCCAACTCGCTGGCCATCATTCCAGAGCCGCAAAAGGTGCATCGCATGGACGGCGTCTTCATGCTGAACGCCCGGACGCGCATCTACGCGAACTGGTCGTCGCGCAAAACCGCCAATTTCCTGGCGCAACGGCTTCGTCAATCGACCGGTTATCCGCTCAAGGTTCACTGGAAGATGTTTGGCGGCATGCCCAAAAACGCCATTTTGTTCACGACCAAACATGCCAATGCCGCAGTAGGCGCCGAGGGTTACGATCTCACGGTCAACACGAATGATATCATCATTCGCGCGCCAACCCAGACGGGCGTGTTTTACGGCGGGGAGACATTAATGCAACTGCTGCCGCCGCAGATTTTCTCGACGAATGTCGTGTCAATGAGTTGGACGGCCCCGTGCGCGCAGATTGAGGATTGGCCGAGATTTTCGTGGCGCGGACAGATGCTCGACGTCAGCCGTCACTTTTTTAATAAAACGGAAGTGGAAGCCGTGCTGGATGAAATGGCGCTTTATAAATTGAACCGCTTCCATTGGCACCTGGTGGATGACGATGGCTGGCGATTGGAAGTGGATAAGTACCCGAAGCTGACGGAAATCGGCGCATGGCGGAAAAATGTGGCTTTGCAACGAACGCACCGGACGGATTCCGCAGTGACGGCGCATCCGTCGTGGACGGCAGCCACACCGGACAAATTTGGTCCGGACGGACGATATGGCGGGTTTTATACGCCGCAGGATATTCGCGAAGTCGTCGCTTACGCGGCGGCGCGGCATATCATGGTTGTGCCGGAGATTGAGATGCCCGGCCATTGCGGCGAAGTGCTGGCGGCGTATCCGGAACTGGGATGTTCGGGAAAACCATACGAGGTTGAACGACCCGGTCCGTTCCACGTTGGCGTATTGGACGTGGCCAAGCCGGAAGTGTACACGTTTTTGGACGATGTGCTGGATGAAGTTTTCCAATTGTTTCCCTGTCCCTACGTTCACATCGGGGGAGACGAAGTAGCCCGGGGCGCGTGGGACCGATACGATGATTGCCGCGCTTTAATGCGAAAGGAAGGGCTGCAGGACGAAGGCCAACTGCAGACCTGGTTTACGAAACGAATGGTGGATTACATCAGCGCGCACGGAAAGACGCCGATTGGCTGGAGCGAAGCAATCCGCGGCGGGATCACGACAAACCTGATCGTCATGGATTGGATTGGCGGGGGGAAGAGAGCGGCGGAACTGGGACATGACGCAATTATGACTCCATCGTCACCGGTGGATTACGCCTATTTTGATCATTATCAGTCGACGAATCTTCTGACGGAGCCGCGGGCGATCGGCGGATATTTGACGCTCTCGCGGGTTTACTCGTTTGAACCGGCGCCCGAGGGGCTTCCCGAAAACTTGCAGTCGCATATCCTGGGACCGCAGGGAAATTTATGGGCGGAATATATTGCCTCACTTCCGCACGTCCAGTATATGATCTTTCCGCGGGCGTGCGCCATGGCGGAAGTGGGGTGGTCGGCGAAGGGTGCCCGAAATTTTGAGGATTTTGAACGGAGACTGGCGGTGGACGAACAACGGCTGGATGAATTGGGAGTGAATTACCGGCGTGAACCGATCAAGCGTTCGGCACGGATCTCGACAGATTTCGTGGATGCGAACGTTTCCCTGGATTACCCGGGTTTTACGGGGCTTTCGCTGGATAGTTTAGGCAAGGTACGGTTTCCCTTGGTGGAGATCGACCCGCCCAGGGAGATAAAGCCGGTCGCCGCGACGCAGACAGGCTCGCGCGTGGAGTATCGCAAGCCCGACGCTTCGGATTCGGAACCACCCCGATGGTCGATCGAAGTGAACCGGGATGAAATCACTTTGAAATCGCATTGGTCGGCGGCCGACCCGCCGGAACCGTTGGAGTTGAACCTGGACAACAGCCTCTCTCACGTGACGCTATTGGGGCTCATGGAAAACAATGGCTCCATTCGTCTTCCCGCGCTGATGCATTTTGCCGACCAGGGAACCTTTCGCATTTCGGCCAGCACCGCCGAGGCCGGTCCGTTAGACTATTGGGCGACAAACCGGGCGGGACCCATCCACGTTACTTTCCCGCCCGCGACGCAGGAGAATCCCGATGTCACGTACCATTGGCAGGCGGTGACCGTTCATCCGCAAATTCCCAGTCTTGAGTCTGATGCGCGGTTCGACAGTTTTCGCCGCGATTGGCTGGACATTTTCCAATACAGTCCAAAGAACCGGATGCTGGCGAACAATGTGACCAGCGACACGTGCGGCTTTTGCTTTTATGAATATGCGGACGTGGCGAGAGTGACGCCCCCCCTGGCTGATGGCGTGACGGCCCTGGACATGGTTCGCCAGAGCCTCGACAGGATCATAGCGGGCGCCTTTGCTTATGGATTTTTTGATACCTCCAAGGACCCGAATCACCCGAAATTTGCGGCCGATACGTTACCGTCGTTTCTAATTGCCGCCGATGACTATGTGGAGGGCAGCAAGGACGACAAATGGCTGACGAAAAATTACGACCACATCAAGGGATGGGCTGACGAAATGCTGGCGACCGACACCAACGGCGACGGCCTGATAAAATTTCCGTTGAGCGGGAATTCCGGTTCGTGGCCCTGGCCGATCAAGTATCGCCCGGCGAACTGGTGGGACACAATCGGCTTTGGCTATGAGGACGCCTATGCCAATGCGCTCGCGTACCGGGCGTTGAGGGGAATGGAAACGATGGCACAACAGGCGGGACATTCCGACGATGCAAACCACTACGGCGCCGCGGCCGACAAATTGAAAGCGGCGTATTATGACGCATTTTATGATCCCAAAACGGGAGTGCTGGCCGGGTGGCGCAGCGCGGACGGCCAGCTTCACGATTATTATTTCCTGTTTGTCAACGGCATCGCCATCCACTACGGACTGGTTCCCATGGACAAGGCCAACGACATCATGGACCGTCTGCTCGCGAAGATGAAAGAAGTGGGTTACACCCATTTTGAATTGGGACTGCCCGGCAACCTCGTGTCGGTTGCGCGAAAGGATTATGTGGATTTGCGGGTCCGTTTCGGCGGAGGAAGAAGGGCGGATAACGCCGACGGATTTCAGATTTATGAAAATGGCGGCGCGACGGCGTGCTTTGCGTATTTCACGCTCGCCGCGTTGTACGACCTGGGCCGGATCAGCGATGGAGATCGTATCCTGATCCCGATGCTGGACGCCTTTGCCCGCGGCGATTTCCAGGGACATGGCAGCAACGGGATGAGCAAAGATTGGAAAATGTGGGACGGGACCTGCAAGGGTTATGAAGGGCTGCTCACGGACAATTATTATGCCTTGCTGGCAGTGGTGGATCGTCAAACCGCTCTTGAAAAGGCAGGGCGGCAGTGAGGTGTTTTCTGTTTCTGATATTGATGGGGCTGATACCCGCGGTTTCGGCCCAAACGCCTGTTACCGTCACGGTCACCCATTCGCCCGGCTACGCGATTCCGGATGATTTTAGCGGACTGAGTTTCGAGTCCGGCCATCAAATGCCCAACCGGAATGGGGTTCACGGAGACCTTTTCAGCCCGACAAATACCCAGTTAATCACGCTCTTCCGAAATATCGGCATTCGGAATCTCCGCATCGGCGGCGGCACCGTAGACGGACCAAAGGCGGCGCGGTTGACACACGCGGACATCGACAATTTATTTTCGTTCGCGCAGATGACGGATTTAAAAGTCATATTTTCCCTGCAATTGCTCAATGGCGATCCCGGCGCGGATATCGCGACGGCGCGTTACGTGTGGCAAAATTATCGCGCCAATTTGGAATGGCTGGCTATCGGCAATGAGCCTGACGAGCCCCCGTATCGCTA
>DASYZW010000829.1:0-3501 GCA_035945915.1 Verrucomicrobiia bacterium
CGTAGTCTGCCTTTGGGCGTCGCCTGCCAAAATCTGGGAGCGGGTGAAAAACCAAACTCACCGGCCCTTATTACACGGCCCAGACCCACAAAGGAAAATTTCCGACTTGCTTACCGCGCGCGGGCCATTTTACAAACAGGCCGATATTTTGCTGAATACCGAGTCCCGTTCGTTGCGCGAGGTGGCCCAGCAGGTCGTCCACCAGTTTCGCCTTGAGTCGCCGGTCCGATGAAAGAAGAAATCCGCCAGCGCGCCCTGGAGCTGGGATTCGACGATTGCCGTTTCGCCAGGGCGGACGCGCCTCAGGCAGCGACTGAATTTCGCAATTGGATCGCGGAAAAGAAATTCGGCGAGATGGAGTGGATGGACCGAAGCGCGGAAAAAAGGTTGAACCCCCGCACGGTGTTGCCCCATGCCAAAAGCGTCGTCTGCCTGGCGACGAGTTATTTTATTGAACCGCCGAAGCAAAAGGCGAACACCGGCATTGTGGCGCGTTATGCCCGATTCGATGATTATCATGACATTCTCGGCGACCGGTTAAAACAGCTCACCCGCTTTCTCACCGAGACCGGTGGTCTGGAAACTCGCTCACTTTGGTACGTGGACACCGGTCCGGTGCTGGAACGCGATTTCGCGCAACGTGCCGGCATCGGATTCGTCGGCAAACATACGAACGTCATCAGCCGAAAATTTGGCAATTGGATTTTTCTGTCGGAAATTCTGACGACACTGGAACTGGAGCCGGATGCATCCGAGACAAATCATTGCGGCAAATGTTCCCGCTGCATCGCGGCGTGTCCGACGGCCGCCATCACCGCGCCGTTTCAGTTGGACGCCCGGCGGTGTATTTCTTACCTGACAATCGAACTGAAAGGCCCGATTCCGGACGAATTTCGACCGGCAATTGGAAACCGGATTTACGGCTGCGACGATTGTTTGGCGGCGTGCCCCTGGAACCGCTTCGCGAAGGCCGGCCG
Source organism: Verrucomicrobiia bacterium (assembly GCA_035945915.1). Lineage (GTDB taxonomy): Bacteria > Verrucomicrobiota > Verrucomicrobiia > Limisphaerales > UBA11358 > UBA11358. Next base: position 978 of record DASYZW010000829.1, read on the forward strand.
GTTAATGAAATCGCACGAGCCGAAAGCACCGGGACAACCGGATTTGATTGAATTGCTATCGCTTGACGACGCGGGCTTTAAAACGCGATTCGCCCGGTCACCGATCCTGCGGACTAAACGGCGCGGCCTGTTACGAAACGTGTGTGTCGCGCTGGGAAACGTGGGAGACGCGAGCGCGCTCCCGGCGCTCGAAAAAGCATCGAATGATTCCGAACCCCTGATCGCGGAGCATGCGCGCTGGGCAATAGCGCGGATAAATGCCAGAGCTAAAACCCCGTGAAGTAGAGGACGGATTTTTTCCTAAAAGCCGTTGCAACTAGACGTAAAGCGCGTTCTGCAGGTCGTGAATCAGCACGCTCACGAATGGGTATCGCCGGTCCGGGTCGCGCGCGATGCATTTGAGAATGACTTTTTCGAGACCGGGCGGGAGGTTCGGATTATGACGGGAGAGCGGAAGCGGCCCTGCCGGGTCCAATTGGCGAGCGAGAATTTCGCCGGGATTATCGCCGGGAAAAGGTTTTTGGTTGGTCAACAATTCGTAAGCCGAAACGCCATAGGCAAAAATATCGACCCGGGTATCAATAGCCAGCCGCTGCAACTGTTCCGGGGCCATATAGCCGGGCGTGCCGGGATTCTTGGAAAACTTTTTCGGTTTTTCGGGAACCGGTTGCGCCATATCAAAATCGATCAGCCGCACGCTGGCATTGCGGCTCACCAAAACGTTTTCGGGCTTAAAATCCAGATGCATGTAGCCGCTCTCGTGCACATCTCCCAGTCCCATGGCCATATCGATAAGGATTTGCGCGACGTTTTCGGTGAGCACAGGGTCGTGCCGGGCAAATAACTCCTTTAAATTCGCCGCTTCCACGTAGTCCATCGCGACATACAGGCTGCCATTGATCTTGCCGTGCTCGACGTAGCCGACGATGTAATCGCTTTCGTTGAGCTTGGACATGACTTCGCATCCCCGCAAAAAGCGCCGTCGTTCAGTAAAATTAAACCTTAACTCCTTTTTCAGGCGGCGAATGGCGTAGGGCTTGCCACGGCCATCGGTCGCCAGCCAGATCTCGGCCATGCCGCCGCTATTCAGCAACTCCTGAAGATAAAAACGTCCAAATTGCTCCTGTCCAATTTGAACATCCGAATTTCCAAAGTCTGCCGTTTCAGCCATTTGCAGCAAGATATTACCATGTTCTCCGGCAACAGGCGAACAAAACTTGGGCAGCAATGATTGGTCCGGCACACTAATCCCGGCCTCACGTTCCCAGTTTGCCAATTTGTTCAAATTGCGCCTTAGTCATTGGTGAGACGGACAAGCGGGTTTGTTTCACAAAGGCCATTTCGCGGAGAATTTTATCCGCCTTGATTTGCGTGAGCCTTACGGGCGCCGACACGGCCTTTACCGGCGCCAAATCCACGCAGGACCAATCGCCCTCGGCCGCCGTTGGATCCGGATAAAATTCCTTTTCCACCCGTGCGATTCCAACGACGGATTTCTCGTCTCCGCTGTGGTAAAACGCGACCAGGTCCCCCTGCTTCATCGCGCGCAGATGATTTCGGGCCGCAAAATTTCGGACGCCCGTCCAGGCGGTGCGGCGATCTTTCAAAAACCGCGACCACGAGTAGGCGCCAGGTTCGGACTTTACCAGCCAGTAGTTCATTTACGATTCAGCGTTTGCGATTTACGATAACGGGCATGAGTTTTGCCGATAACCTTGCCGCAATTCAACAACGGATTCAGGCTGCGTGCGGCCGGGCAGGCCGCGACACCCAATCTGTGATGCTCCTGGCGGTCTCAAAGACGCAACCGCCTGAAGCAATCGAAGAAGCCGTGCGCCGCGGCCAGATTTATTTTGGGGAAAATAAAGTGCAGGAAGCGAAAGCCAAGATCCCACTCGCGCCGGCCAGGGCACATTGGCATTTTATCGGACATCTGCAATCAAACAAAGCGCGTGAAGCTGTCGAATTGTTTGAAATGATTCAAGGTGTCGACAGCCTGGAATTGGCGGGTGAAATCTCCAAACGCTGCGGCCAGGCTTCCAAAGAAATGCCGGTCCTGCTGGAAGTGAACGTCGCCGGCGAATCGAGCAAATTCGGTTATCACCCGGAACGGCTGCTGGCGGATTTAAAAGAGCTGACCTCCCTGCCGCGGGTTGCGATTCAGGGGCTAATGGCGATTCCGCCATTCGTTCGAGAACCGGAAAAATCACGCCCGTATTTCCGGCGCTTGCGCGAGTTGAAGATTCAATGTGAAGAAATGGCTGGCCGGCCATTGCCACATTTGAGCATGGGCATGAGCGGCGATTTCGAGATCGCCGTTGAGGAGGGTGCGACCATTGTGCGGGTAGGGACAGCGCTATTCGGGCCCCGTAAAATGCGGAAACCGGTGGAACTTTGACGGCCAAATGAGACGCGACTGACACAAAATTTTCATTTTCTTTTTCCGGAATAGTTTTTTATATTGGGATTGTGACAGTAGAAACATTCAAACGAGAAATTGCGGCGGCCCTTAAAGCATATGAAA
>DASYZW010000830.1:0-9981 GCA_035945915.1 Verrucomicrobiia bacterium
GGGTTGGCACCGGCGGCACGATCACGGGTTGCGTGGAAGTGATCAAACCACGAAAGCCTTCGTTTATCGCCATCGCCGTCGACCCGAAAGATTCCCCGGTGATTTCTCAAACTCTGGCCGGGCAGCCGTTGAAGCCTGGCCCTCATAAAATTCAAGGCCTTGGCGCCGGCTTTATCCCGCAAAATCTTCACTTAAAGGATGCCTCAGGAAATTCGCAAATCGCTGAAGCCCTTCAGGTTTCGAATGACGACGCGTTCGCAATGGCGCGTCGGCTCGCCAAGGAAGAAGGCATTTTGTGCGGCATTTCCTCCGGAGCGAATGTCGTGGCGGCGATCGAGGTGGCAAAACGTCCTGAAAACAAAGGCAAACTCATCGTCACCATTGCTCCGTCCACCGGTGAACGATATTTAAGCACTGCCCTGGCCGCGGAAGCCCGGGCGGAAGTGGGCGGATAAACGTTGATCCGGCGTGAGGCAGCAGAACTGCGCACGCGATCCAAACCCGGGGTGTTGCGCTTGAAAAGCTTTGAATTTCAGCTCATTTTTCAGTTAAAAATATTACTTGCGTTAGGATACCTTTAAGTGTAATCAATAAGAGTCGAAGGTTTTAAGAATTCCGCTTGTCGCGGGATTGCTTCCCAAGTTCAAAAATTCAAAACTAGTTCGGGTGTTTGCCTTCGAAAACTACAAGATATGAGCAGTTCAGAAAATAATGGCGAGAAATCCGCCAATTATGGTTCCGGTTATTTGGAAATCTCGGAAAAAGGCTTCGGCTTTTTACGCACCGCGCAGAACCATTATCACCCTAAACCGAGCGATATTTTTGTCACGCCGGATACGATCCGCCGCAGCTTTTTGCGCGAAGGTAGCTATATCGAGGGCCCCACCCAACCGCCCCATCGCGGCACCAGCCCGCAACTCAAGGCCGTTGATAAAGTCAACGAAATGCCCTTTGAGGAATATACCAAAGCTGTCCGTTTCGAAAACCTGACCACCATTGACCCGATTGAAAAGTTCAATTTGGAAACCAAACCCGATCTCACCGAGACCCGGCTCATTGACCTGGTCACGCCCATCGGCAAAGGCACTCGCGGTCTCATCGTCGCCCCGCCCCGCACCGGCAAAACCACGATCCTCAAGCAAATTTGCAACGCGATTACCGCCAATCATCCCGAAGTTTTCGCCCTGGTGCTGTTGATTGATGAACGTCCCGAGGAAGTCACCGATTTCCAGCGCTCCGTCAAAGCCGAAGTCGTCGCCTCCTCCAACGACATGGACCTCGAAACCCATGTGCGGCTCTCCCGCTTCACGATCGAACGTTGCCGCCGCATGGTTGAGAGCGGCAAAGACGTATTCGTGCTCATGGATTCTCTCACCCGTATCGCCCGGGCCTACAATAGTGTCCATGGCGGCAGTGGACGCACGATGACTGGTGGTGTCGATGCGCGCGCGCTCGAAATCCCGCGCAAAATGTTCGCCTCCGCCCGCAAAATCGAAAATGGCGGTTCATTGACCATTCTCGCGACGGCTCTCATCGAGACCGGTTCGCGAATGGACGAACTCATCTTCCAGGAATTCAAAGGCACCGGTAACATGGAATTGATTTTGGACCGCAAACTTTCCGATCGCCGCCTCTTTCCCGCAATCGACATCCCCAAGAGCGGCACGCGCAAAGAGGAAAAATTGTTCCCCCCCAAGCAAATCGAAGCCGTCCGCAAATTGAGGCGCATGATGGTGGACCTCAACCCGGTCGAAGCCATGGAAACTCTCATTGCCGCCCTCAAAAAGCACAAAACCAATGACGAGCTTCTCACGAAGCTGGAAAAAGGTTCTTAAGATTCCCGGGCATCGTTAAAAATGAAACTGTCGCTTCTGGCAATTTTGCTCGGCGCCGGTCTCGGGTTGCCGCAACTTTACGCATTTGCCAATCCACAAAAATTTGCCGCGTCCGTCCGCGGTTTCTCCCGCAACCTGCCCGTTGGGGTTTTTCTCATGCTCCTGGGCACGGCCTGGTTCGTTTGGAACGTGAATGTCGAACCCGTTGCCGACTTCTCAGCCTTCAAACCAGCCATGATGACCGTGTTTGCGGCCGTTGGAATCCTGTCTTGTTTCTACGTCCAGGACTTTCTGGCTGTGCGCGGCCTGGCGGTTGTCTTTTTGCTTCTCGCCAAGGCGATGGTGGACACCGGCCGGCCGCATCTGGGCCAATCCCCCTGGGTGATAGTTATTCAAGCATGGGCTTACCTTCTTGTCGTTGCCGGAATTTGGTTCACCGTCACACCCTGGAAATTACGCGATTTTCTCAATTGGATGACAGCCACGGAGGCCCGAATCAAAATCGGCAGCGCGATTCGCCTCGCCTTCGCCCTCTTTATCATTTTCCTTGGATTGACTGCCTTTCGGGCGATGTAGTCGTCCGCCTCGCGCCAAACGCAGAACCGGATAGGGGTAGTGAAGCGTCGTTCGTGCCGAAGGCACAACCCGAAAGTAGCCGGACACGCAGTGTCTGGACAATACCCCAAAAATACATCCCGTCCTGAAGGGACGGACGGAATATCCGGCAAATTCAATTGTCCTCTTCCACGGCGGCAACCACTTACTCCCTGTCTGGCAACTTTCCATTCTCGCCCCGCGACCGGTCCATACCGCCCTGCCATGAGACTTCCGCTCATTGTAAAAAAGCGCTGGTTCCCTCACAATACGCCCCGAATGAATCTCGCAGATCTCAGGCGTAATTATTCAGCCGGCGGCCTGGCCCGCACGGACCTGGATGCCGATCCCCTCGCTCAATTTCAGGCCTGGTTCGCTCGCGCCGCCAGTGAACAAGGCGGCTCCCGCTGGCGTAAAATCAGCATCGCCCTATACAAGCTGTGGCACGCTGTACTGGGACATCAACCCGTGGACGTCAACGCCATGGTCCTGGCCACCGCTGACAAAAGCGGAAGACCCTCCGCCCGCACCGTCCTTCTCAAAGGCGTGGACGAACGGGGTTTTATCTTTTACACCAATTACGACAGCCGCAAAGGACGTGAACTCACCGAAAATCCCAACGCAGCGCTGACATTTATCTGGCCTGACCTCGAACGGCAGGTTTGCGTGGCCGGGACGGTTTCGAAATTGCCCGCTGCGGAATCAGAGCGTTATTTCAATTCCCGCCCAATGGGCAGCCGGCTCGCCGCCTGGGCGTCCAACCAAACCGACGTCGTCCCCAACCGCGCCGCCTTGGACAAAAAATGGGACGAAATGGCTTCGAAATTTCAAAACGACATTCCTTTGCCGCCCAACTGGGGCGGCTACATTTTGAAACCCGACCGCATTGAATTCTGGCAAGGCCGCCTCAATCGCCTGCACGATCGCTTCAGTTACACACGCCAGTCGAATAATACCTGGAAACTCGATCGCCTTTCGCCGTAATGGGCGGCCGGATTAAAGAGGTTCGTGCCGAAGGCACAACCCGAAAATAGCCAGACACAAAGGGTCTGGACGACGCCCCCAATGCATCTCAGCCCTGAAGAGACGGGCGGAATATCGGTTATTTGACATTTCAATTTACCCGCGGTATGGTCGCTTGAAACAAGGAGCGGTCTGAACTCGATCGATATGCAGGAAATGCGCGACGAAATCCAGGAGCAACTTCATGAAATCCGCAATTTGCTTGGACGGTCCGAGCTCAAGATTGCGGACTTAGGCCATCAAGTCTCCGAGGGCAAAATTCGCTTTGAGAAAGGCATTGCATCTCTCAAATCCCAGATCAGTTCCATCCAAACCTGCGGGCGTTCCGATGCGAATACGATTCGAATTGACGAACTCACATCCAAAATCGAGGGCTTCATTGAAGACCATGTGCAACTTTCGGAAAAGGTCAGGCGAATCGAGGTCGCATTGAAAATCCGTCCAAACTCGGATGGCGCCACTCCGCTTTTATAATCCCGCCCCGCCGATGTCACCAATCCAGCCTTCGAAAATTGTCCTGCTGAAGGCCGCAATTAGTATTTTTTATTGAAAAATTCGATGGAACTTCTTGCAACATCCGGAGACAGTCGATAGAGTGCCATGTTACATTTCAAACTGACGCCAATTTATGATGGACGCACAGTTCAAAGGAACAAGCAGGAAAGCCATCTTGCGGCGAGCATAAACTCCAAAGATCGTCTTGTCGATTTGGCGCTGATGCAGCAAAAAGCAAACTCACTGGACACCGAACTGGAGCGGCGTAAAGAAGCCGAAGTGGATCTGAAACGCCTTGCGGCGATCGTCGAATCTTCCGATGACGCGATTATTTTCAAAGACCTCAATGGAATCATCAAAACCTGGAACAAAGGCGCGGAACGGATTTTCGGTTACACTACGGATGAAGTGATCGGCAAACCCGTGACGATCTTGTTCCCGGAGGATCACCTGGATGAAGAACCCGGCATCCTTGGGCGCATCCGTCGGGGTGAGCGGGTTGACCATTACGAAACGATTCGGCGTCGCAAGGACGGAAGGCTCATCCATATTTCCCTTACGGTTTCACCCGTCAAAGATGATGCGGGGACCATCATCGGCGCGTCAAAAATCGCGCGCGACATTTCCGAACGAAAAGAGGCCGAGCGACTCGCCGCGGAAAATATGGAACGGGAACGAGCGGCAAGCCGGATGAAAGATGATTTTCTGGCCATGCTTTCCCATGAATTACGGACTCCTCTGAGCCCGGTTCTTCTCCTTGCAAGTGATTGCGCCGAAAACCCAAATATGCCGCCGGAAGCGCGACAACATTTCAGGACCATTCTGGACAATGTTGACACTGAAGTGCGCCTCATCGATGACCTCCTTGATTTGGCGCGCATTACGCATGGGAAACTGGCTCTTAAACTGGATGATGTGGATGCTCATGTCATTTTACAGGAGGCCGTCGCCACGATCCAAAATCAAATCGCGGCAAAGGAACTCCGCCTTATCCTTAATCTGAATGCCGCAGAGCGCCGCATTAACGGCGATCCGGTTCGATTGCAGCAAATATTTTGGAATATCCTCAAAAATGCCGCCAAGTTCACCCCCAAAGGCGGAACTATTACCGTGGAAACGGCGTCACAGACTGATGACGGGAAACTTATCGTCAGGATAATGGATACGGGAATAGGAATGACCCCGGAAGAGCTGGAAAAGATTTTCTCAACCTTTGTTCAGTTCGGAGAGTCCAGAAATCTTGGCGGATTGGGTCTTGGTTTATCGATTGCGAAAAAACTGGTGGAGTTGCATTCGGGAAGCATCCGGGCAATGAGTGATGGACCCGGCAAAGGCAGTGCATTCACCATCGAATTGCCGCTGGTTTAGTCTTAAGACTTCAGCCCGGTGGCGAAATGCGTTCGCGCCGGATGCACCACCGGAAATTTGCAGTGAAACGCCGCCCGTGCCGGAGGCACAATCGGAAAGTAGCCAAGTGTCTGGAAATGCCCCCAGATTCATCCCAGTCCTGAAGGGACGATCATTTCGCTCGTGGACATCTACCGATTGTTCCGGTTGATGGATGCACGCCTGTGAAATTGGCGAATTCCACGGGCAAAGCACTGCATTCCTACGGCTCCGCCATAAATTGAAAGCTCACCGGTTTGGCGCATCCTTTTGGCTGAGAGCCCGGATGGGCTTCGTTTCCAACCGCCTTGCCAAAATCTTCTTATTTCCCAACAAAATCGACATTTTTAGCTTCGTTTCGTTGCATTCCCCTACCCTCAAAAAATGTGTAGGGGGTGCCGGGCGACTCAAACTCCCTTAACCGCATCGGCGAGCGACTGTACGAACCGGCTGGTTCGCTTGACCAGGGTCTTTGATTTCCCATGCGCCGCGATCTGATTCACGATTGCGCTGCCGACGACAACTCCGTCCGCGTTCCGCGCGACTAATTTTGCCTGGCCGGGATTTGATACCCCAAAGCCCACGACAACCGGCAAGTCCGTATGCGCGCGGATTTTGGCAACCTGCGACGCCAGATTCGCCGCGATTTGTGCCTGCATTCCGGTCACTCCTTCGCGCGAGACATAATAGATGAAGCCGCTCCCTCGCTTGACGATGAATTCCATCCGATCCTCCGGCGTGGTTGGCGCAATCAGATAGACGTTGCAAAGTCCGTTCTTCCTCATCAGCGCTTCGTAATTTTCCGATTCTTCGGGCGGCAAATCCAGGACAAGCAACCCGTCCACCCCCGCGCGCGCGGCGTCTTCAATGAATTTCTTCATCCCGACCTTATGAATCAGGTTGAAATAAATGTAGAGCACAATCGGAACCCCCGATTGCTTGCGAATGGCTTTGACCGTATCCAGGACTTTGGCAGGAGTTGTTCCCGATTCCAAACCTCGTTGCGCCGCCAACTGGTTCACCATTCCATCGGCCAGTGGATCACTGAACGGCACGCCCAATTCGAGCACATCCACGCCCGCTTTATCAAAAGCCAGGGCGAGATCCCGCGTGGCGGCCAGGTTCGGGTCTCCGGCCCCAATGTAAACAACGAAACCTTTTTTGCCCGATTTTTTTAGCTGGTTGAACTTCTCAACGATTCGATTCATTTGCAATCCTTCAAGGCTAACTGAAACCGGCTGCGCAATGAAGCGCGAAAGCGGTGGACGCCGCGGCGCGCCATCCCTACCCCATCGGCAACGGTCGAGGACAGAGCCCGCTTGCGCCCCGCCGCATCGCCATCCCATTTGACCCGTTGCCGCTTTTCCTTCACAATTCCACGATGGCAAGCACTTTCGGGCACTTGTTCCGCATTTCCACCTGGGGCGAATCCCATGGCGGAGGTGTCGGCGTTGTTGTGGATGGCTGCCCGCCCCGCCTCAAGCTGACTGAGGCGGACATCCAGCCGGACCTCGATCGCCGCCGTCCCGGCCAATCAAAAATTGTATCGCCCCGCCGTGAACTGGATACCGTCCAAATCCTGTCCGGAACCTTTGAAGGTGAAACCCTCGGCACGCCCATTTGCATGTGGGTCAAAAATGAAGACGCCCGCCCGGAGGCCTATAGCGAAATGAAGGAAAAGTTTCGGCCCTCTCACGCCGACTTTACCTACGTGGCAAAATATGGAATTCGCAATTGGCAGGGCGGCGGTCGCTCCAGCGCGCGCGAAACCATTGGCCGTGTCGCCGCCGGCGCCATTGCTAAAAAGATCCTGCGCGAACGTTTCGGCGTGGAAGTCCTGGCGTATGTCAGGCAGGTCCAGCGCATCGTTGCCGATGTAAACCCTGAAAAAGTCAAGTTTGCCCAGGTCGAATCCAATATCATGCGATGCCCGGCCAAAAACGTGGCCGATAAAATGATTCGGCTCGTCGAAAAAATGCGGCGCGCCGGCGACAGCGTTGGCGGCGTCGTCGAGGGCATCGCCCGCGGTGTCCCCGCCGGCTGGGGCGAACCGGTTTTTGACAAACTCGAAGCGGACCTGGCCAAAGGCATGCTGAGCCTGCCTGCATCCAAAGGTTTCGAAGTCGGCTCCGGCTTTGCCGGCGCCCTGTTGACCGGACTCGAGCACAACGACCCGTTCCGCGCCCGCGGTGGAAAGGTCATTACTACTTCAAACTACTCCGGCGGCATCCAGGGCGGCATCTCAAACGGACAAACCATCTATTTCCGCGTGGCGTTCAAGCCCGTGGCCACGGTCATGCATTCGCAGAACACGGTGGACGTTCAATTCGAAAACACGACCCTCAAAGGACGCGGCCGCCATGACCCCTGTGTCTTGCCACGCGCAGTGCCCATGGTCGAAGCGATGACAGCCCTGGTATTGGTCGACCATGCTTTGAGGCAGAAAGCTCAATGCGGATAAAGTTGATTTTTTTCAAAATAACGGCGATTTTTTAACCACTACGAACCATGGCAGAAAAGATCATAAACGAAATATCACGGGAAGCGCGGGTACTCTACACCAAGGGACAGGAAGCCGCCCAGCGCGAGAATACCGACTACGCGATCGCCCTTTATAACCAGGTGCTCGAAAAAGAACCCGGATTTTTTGAATGCCGGAAGGCCCTGCGCGCATTGCAGTTCAAAAAAGCGGGCACCGGCGGCGGTTTCTTTAAGAAAATGCTAAGCGGCGCAGGCTCTTCGCCGCTCGTTGCCAAAGGCCAGCTCGCCCTCCGCTCCAATCCCGCCAATGCGCTTGTCATTGCCGAACAAATTCTCAACAGCGACCCCAACAGCTCAGGCGGCCATAACATTGTTGTCGAAGCCGCGAAATCTCTCGAACTTCCCAAAACGGTCGTGCTCTCCTACGAGACATTGGTAAAGAATTCGCCGAAAGACAAAAACCTCGCCATCGAATATGCGCTGGCTTGCGCGGAAGCCGGCGACGCCAAGCCCGGCGAAAAACATCTGATGGACATGTTGCGCGACAATCCGACCGACGGTGAGTTAAACCAGGCGCTTAAAGACATGTCCGCCCGCAAGTCGTTGGGCGAAGGCGGTTACGGCGCCCTGGAAAGCGGCAAAGGCTCCTTCCGGGATATCCTGAAAAACAAAGACGAAGCCGTCATGCTCGAACAGCAGAATCGCGTCGTTAAATCTGAAGACCGGACTGAAAGCCTGATTAAGGAATACGAGGGCCGTCTTCAAAATGAACCCAATAACTTAAAACTCATCCGTTCACTCGCGGAACTTTACGCGGACAAAAAGCAATTTGACCAGGCCTACACTCTTTATGATCGCGTGAAAAATTCCGAGATGGGCAACGACCCTTCCCTGGAACAGGCCATCGGCAAATTGAAGGTCAAACAGTTCGACCACCAGATCGAACAGGTCAATCCCTTCGCCCCGGACCACGCCGCGCAAGTCGAACAACTCAAGGCCGCCAAACTCGAGTTCCAGGTGTCTGAATGTCAGAAGCGGGTCGAACGATATCCCACCGACTTGGCGATTCGTTATGAAATGGGAGCCCTCTACTACCAGATCGGAAAATACAGCGAGGCCATCCAGGAATTTCAAAGGGCGCAACAAAATGCGCATAAGCGTATTTCGGCAATGGGCTTTTTGGCCAAGTGCTATGAGAAGAAGAAAATGTACGATTTTGCCGCGCGCACCCTCCAAAACGCCATCAAGGAAAAGCAGGTGTTCGACGAGGAAAAGAAAGAGATGACATACAATCTCGGCACTGTCTTCGAAAGCATGGGAAAAAAGGAAGACGCTATCGAGCAATTCAAGCTGATCTACGAAGTGGACAGCAGTTATAAAGACGTCGCCGCCAAAGTGGAAGCGTCTTACGGCTAATCATTGCCGGCGCGGCAGGAACATCGCTCTTCGCAAGTGAATGCAAGTGGTGCTACCACCGATGTCACCGCGCGTATACCGCGCGGAATCCCGCGTTGCAGAACGATCGCACGTCCTGCTATTGCGCCTGGTCCAACGCTGCGAGAACGGCTTTGCTATAGGACGACGGTAGTTCCAACGGATTCGGTTGCGGCAGAACGATCGCTGGCGCGCCGGGATTTTTAGGATAAAACAGCACCAGCGGAACGCCGGCTCCGCCATACTTCTCGATTTCATCGGTCATCGCCTGCGGCGTGAGCGTATAATCGCCCAAAAACGCAACGGCCCCGAGGTCTTTTAGCTTTTCGGTTACAGCCGGATTTTCCAGGGCGGGTTTGACGATCGCATTGCACGTCACGCACCAGGTCGCCGTGAAATCCACCAGCACCGGTTTCCCGTCCGCCCTGGCCCGCGCCACGGCGTCCGGATTCCAGGACTTCCAGGCCACGCCGCGTGTCGTATCGATCAATGAAACGTCCCCTTCCCTGACGGAGGTCATATCCCGCCAATGCAACCGGTCCTCCAATACAAAATAATATCCGCCAACGATCAAAAACAATAACACCAGGACGGCAACACCTTTCCCGCTGCGGCCACGCTGGATGAATTCGCCGAAAACCCACGAAGCAAATGCGACAATCACCAGGAAGATTCCCAACCACAACACCCGCGAGCCGTAATCGCTTGCCGCCACGTTAAACAGCCAAATCAC
>DASYZW010000831.1:0-1953 GCA_035945915.1 Verrucomicrobiia bacterium
AGGCCCCCGCTTCCTTCAACAATGCCGATTCGGTGATGTTCGATGACACCGCGGCTACGGATAATGTTCTGTTGGTTTCTGTTCTGGAACCCGGCAGTGTCACCATCAATAATTCCATTCTCAATTACACCTTCTCAGGCAGCGGCGCGCTGTCCGGCGCGATGGGCCTGACCAAAACCGGTACCGCGGCGGTGACTTTCCTGAACACGGGCGGCGACAGCTATAAAGGCGCAATTGCCGTCAATGCCGGGTCAATGACTTTCGGCTCGGACAACTCCCTTTCCGGCGGGATCAGCATCTCGAATGGCGCGACGGTGCAAGTCGGTCTAAATGCCGGCGCGGGTACTTTACCCGGCGGAGACGTCGAAAATTCAGGCAGCGTGGTCTTTGACCGAGGGGCCAATTTGACCGTTCCCAACGTGATATCCGGTCCCGGCAGTTTGTCGAAGCTGGACCTGGGTACGCTCACGTTGAGCGGCGCGAACACTTTCACCGGGGCGGTTTATGTGGCGGCGGGCACATTGCAGGCCGGCAGCGGCACTGCCCTGGGCACCGCGGATGGAGCCACGATCATCAGCAATACCGCGACCCTCGATGTCAACGGCCAGACGCTTCAAACTGAACCGGTCGTAGTTTCAGGCGCGGGTGTTGGTGGCAATGGCGCGATCATCAATTCCGGTGCGGACGACCAGACGGCCCTCGGCAACGTGACCCTGGCCGGCAATACCAGCCTGGGCGGCAATGGCGGACGCTGGGACATTCGCGGAGGCGCGGCAACTTTGTCCACCTCCGGCAACCCTTATTCTCTGACTAAAATCGGAACCAATTACGTCGCGCTTGTCGGTGTCGGCGTAGACGGGGCGCTCGGCGATATCAACGTGGTGGCTGGCGTCTTGAGCATCGAAACGACCACCAGCAGCCTGGGTGATGGATCGCACACTCTCACGGTTTCGCCCGGCGCAACGCTGCAATTCTATAATACCTCCACAGGCTACAACAAACAGCTCGTTCTGAATGGCGACGGCGTGACGACGACATTAAATTGTCCCAGCGGTTTCTTCAACGATTTCGTGGGTGCGGTTACGCTGAACAATTCGTGTATTTTGAATGTCGGCGCGGGCTGGCAGATGACACTGACCGGCCCAATTTCCGGTGGCGGCAGTCTGACCAAGATCGGCGCGGGTACGAATGTATTGTCGGGCGGCGAAACGTTTACCGGTGGCACGACCGTCAGCAATGGCACCCTTGCCGTTGACGGTAATTTGTCAGGCGTCGTGACAATCGAACCCGGGGCGACGTTGGCGGGATACGGAACCGCAAGCGGATCGGTCACGGTGAACGCCGGCTATGTTTCACCGGGCGACCCCGCCAGCTCGTCCGTGGGCACGCTCACCGTCCAGGCATTATCAGTGAATAATTCAGTCCTGGCTTTCGACCTTTCATCGACACCTGTTGTCGGCAATGATTTGCTAAGCGTTTCCAGCAGCCTCTCATTGAGCGGAAGCAACACGCTTCAAATTACCCCCCAAACGTTTATGAACGTCGGGGATCAATATACCCTGATCCAGTATTCCGGCACTCCCTTGCCCAGTTCCATCACAAATAACCTGGGCGTCATTTCCACCAAAGCCGGCTTCTCCTTTAGCATCGTTGATCCGGGAACAACGCCCAACGCCATAAAGATTCAAGTCGTCACCGCGCTTGGAAATGATTTCTGGACCGGCGCGGCGTCGTCCGTCTGGGACACCAGTTCTATCAATTGGACTCGCAATAGCAATCCGGTCAACTTCAATAGTGGCGACTTCGCCAATTTCACCGACACCTCTTCGGTCACGAACGTCACCCTCTCCGGCGCGATCAGCGCAGGGGGCATCACCGCCAGCGCCAATTCGGAAGTCTATAACTTCCTCGGCGCCGGAAAATTGACCGGCCCCGGCGGGTTGCACGTTGCCG
>DASYZW010000832.1:0-7706 GCA_035945915.1 Verrucomicrobiia bacterium
TGGCGTCCACCTTGGGCACCAACAAATCATCCGGCAGACCATCTCCGACGCGCGCCAGCACGATGGCATTCCACTGGCCCTTACCTTTGACAAGCATCCAAATGCCATTGTGGCTCCCGAAAAGGTGCCGCCGCTCATCTATTCGCTGCCGCAAAAGCTCCGGACGATTCAGGCGCTTGGCGTCGAGGATATCCTTCTGATCCGTTTCGACAAACAATTCAGCCAGCAAAGCGGCGAGGATTTCATCCGTGGACTCACCCGGGATTTTCGAAAGATTCATAGTATTTGCGTGGGTGCGAATTTTGTCTTCGGCCATAAGCGCGGCGGAAATGTTGCATTGCTGAAAACTCTCGGCGGCGAATTCCATTTTCACGTCCATGGGCTTAGCGCAGTGTCCCTCGATGGCCGGGCCGTCAGCAGCACGCGCATCCGGGAGGCGGTCCGCGCCGGCAATATCGATGACGCCAGCCAAATGCTCGGACGGCCTTATGCCATTTGCGGAAGGGTGGTCGTGGGAGACAAGCTCGGTCGGACTCTGGGATTTCCGACCGCAAACCTGGACGCGGCCGGCCTGGTATTGCCGCCCAACGGTGTTTATTCGGCCGTCACGAGGCACAGCGGCGTCTTATATCGAGTGGCATTGAACATCGGTACCCGTCCGACGGTGGCAGATGGCCGTCAATTACGCGTTGAAGCGCACATACTGGATTTTAATGGGGACGTTTACGGCCAGGAGCTGGAAATCGAAATTGGCGAAAAATTGCGTGATGAAAAAAAATTCAATTCGCCCGGGGAATTGAAGGAACAAATCTCGCGGGACGTAGCGGCCGTCCAGGCGCACATTTAGGGGTTGCATTCAAAATTATGGGTTTTCGACTTAAAATTTTCAGCTTTTCTACTTTGAACAGGTCGTTATTTTGATTGTCCATTTTTAAAATTAATACGATGAACACAGGAATCTCTGCAATTAACGAAGCCGTCAAGGAAGCGGGGGCGTTTACGCAACCGCTGTTTAGCGAACTCGGGAAGGTCATTGTCGGGCAAAATTATCTGACCGAGCGGCTGGTCATTGGATTGCTGGCCAACGGGCACGTGCTGTTGGAAGGCGTGCCGGGTCTGGCCAAAACGCTGGCGGTTAAATCGCTGGCTTCATGCCTCAAGGTCAAGTTTTCGCGCCTGCAATTCACTCCGGACATGCTGCCGGCCGACGTCATCGGCACGCAAATTTACAATCCGCAATCGGGCGGGTTTACGACCCGGCGCGGGCCGATTTTTGCGAACCTGATTTTGGCTGATGAAATCAATCGCGCGCCGGCCAAGGTGCAAAGCGCCCTGCTCGAAGCAATGCAGGAAAAGCAGGTCACGATTGGGGAACAAACGTTCCGATTGGAGGAACCGTTCCTGGTGCTGGCCACCCAAAACCCGATCGAGCAGGAGGGCACATACCCGTTACCCGAAGCGCAGGTGGACCGGTTCATGTTAAAATTAAAAATCGGTTACCCGGCCCGCGACGAAGAGCGAAAGATCCTCGATCTCATGGCCAAAACCAGCGGCGCGCCCGTGACCGGCCCCGTCGTGGATCCCAAGGACATTCTCAAGGCGCGCGAAGTCATCAATGACATTTATGTCGATGACAAAGTTAAGGATTACATTGTCGATTTGGTTTGCGCGACCCGCGAGCCGGACAAATACAAGATCGCCGTGGGCGAATTCATCCAACTGGGCGCCTCGCCGCGCGCGACAATTGCCTTGACGCTCGCTTCGAAAGCGTTCGCATTTCTTAAAGGCCGGGGTTATGTCACGCCGCAGGACGTCAAAAGCATCGGCATGGATGTGTTGCGTCATCGCGTGGCCATCACTTACGAGGCCGAGGCCGAGGAGAAAACGAGCGAAACCATCATTCAGAAAATTTTTGATGAACTGCCGGTGCCATGACGCGTTCGAACGAAGAAAGTTCCCGGGTTGACGGCTAACAAGCACTCATCAAGTTCATGATCCCCCGCGAAATTCTCAAAAAAATCCGCCAAATCGAGATTCGCACAAACCGCCTCGTGACCGAATCGCTCGCGGGCGCGTATCACTCGGTTTTCAAGGGCCAGGGCATGAATTTTGACGAAGTGCGCGAATACCAGCCGGGCGATGATGTGCGCACCATTGACTGGAACGTCACGGCGCGCATGAACCACCCGTTTATCAAAAAATTCGTCGAGGAACGGGAGCTGACGCTCATGCTTGTCGTGGACGTCAGCGGGTCGGGCCTTTTCGGTTCGCGGGCACAGTCCAAGCGCGAAATGGCGGCGGAAATCGCATCGGTACTGGCATTCTCGGCCATTCGCAACAATGACAAAGTGGGGCTGCTGCTGTTCTCGGATGAGGTGGAGAAATTCATTCCGCCGCGCAAGGGCCGGGGGCACGTCTTGCGTGTCATTCGCGAAGTGCTGTTTTTTGAGCCGAAACGGCGGCAAACGGATTTAGTCCAGGCGCTGGAATTTATGGGCCGCGTACTGCCGCATCGATCGATCGCCGTGATCATTTCAGACTTTCAAACGCCGCGCAGTTCAGGCGCGCTGCCAGTGCCCATTCAAACGGCTTTGCGGATTGCCAATCGCCGGCATGACGTGGTCACGGTGCAAATCACGGATCGCTATGAAATGGAATTGCCGGCCCTGGGACGGCTCACGTTTGAAGATGCCGAAACGGGAGAAATCATGGAGATCAACACGTCCGACGCCGGCAGCCGCGATGCCTTTGCCGTGCGGCGCAAAAAAGAATTGGCGGAGTTGGGCAGGCAATTCAGGTCTTCTGGAATTGATTCCATCCAGTTGCGCACGGATGAACCTTACAGCGCGGCCCTTGGAAACTTTTTCGAAACGAGAGAGCGGCGGAGACTGAGAGGATGAACGGCACGAACGATATCCATGATATCCGCGACATCAAGCCGCCGATTGATATTCCGAGCGGCCTGGAATGGCTTTGGCTCACGATTGCCGTGCTGGCGGCCAGTGCCCTTTTGTTGATTGCCTGGAATCTCTGGAAAAAGTCGCGGATGCGGGCCGCCTTGGAACCAGTCATACCCGCGCATATCCGCGCGAAAGCAGCCCTGCAAAAGGCCCTCGAATTGATTGGCCAGCCGAAGGAATTTTGCATCCTGGTCTCCGACACCGTGCGGCGTTACCTGGAAGAACGGTTTGCTTTTCATGCGCCGGAACGGACCACCGAGGAATTTTTGCGCGAACTGAGTGAAACGAATTTGTTGAGCGCCGACCAAAAAGAAAGTTTGGGAAGATTTTTGGAAAACTGCGACCTGGTCAAATTCGCCAAATACGAACCGGGCGAAAGCGAATTGCGCGAATTGCACTCGTCCGCCGTGCGCCTCGTCGAAGAAACCGAGCCGGCGGAAAATTCAAACGGCGAGCCGGCCGCGCCCGCCCAACCCTCAGTGACTCACAAATCGTAAATGGTCTTTGCGCACAAATATTTTTTACTGCTGCTGGCCTTGCTGCCGTTATTGGCCTGGCTCAAAGGCAAACGCGGGGCGCCGCCGGCTTTTCTATATTCCTCCTTGAATTTAGTGGAAGGCCTGACCGGTGTTCGCCGTTCGCGCGCCGGCCAATTTCTGGCCGCTTTGCGCTGGCTTGCCCTCGCCGGATTCATCGTGGCGCTGGCGCAGCCGCGCTGGACCAAAAGCACAACGCAGGTCAAAGCCAGCGGCATTGATATCGTTGTGGCCCTCGACCTGTCCGGAAGCATGAAGACACCCGATTACGCCGTGGACGGCCAGGGCGTCACCCGCTTTGATATGGCGAAGTCGGTTCTCAAAAAATTTGTGGCCGAGCGGCCCGACGACCGGATTGGCCTGGTCGTTTTTGCGGCACAGGCATTCATCGCTTCTCCCATGACCCTCGATCACGATTACCTGCTCGATAATATTGAGCGGCTCGAGATCGGGACGATTAATTCAGACGCCACAGCCATTGGAGACGGCCTTACCACTGCCCTTAACCGCCTTCGCAACATCAAAGCAAAAAGCAAAATTATTGTCCTGATGACGGACGGCGCCAACAACTCCGGAAAAATTGATCCTCTCACCGCGGCCGAGGCGGCGCAGGCGCTTGGCGTCAAAGTTTACACCATCGGCCTGGGTAACCGTGAAATCGTCGAACGCATGGGCCTGCCATCAGGATTTCTCCCCGACGAAGACACCCTCATGAAAATTTCGCAAATGACCGGCGGCCAGTTTTATCGCGGAGATAACAGCGAAAAGCTGCGGAACATTTACGATGAGATCGACAAGATGGAAAAAACGGAGGCGGTCGTGAGCAAATACACCGAATACAGGGAACTGTTTCCCTGGTTTTTAGGCAGTGGCGCGGGGCTGTTGTTACTGGAAGTCGTGCTCGCGCAAACCGTTTTGAGGAGGCTGCCATGAAAACCTGGTTTCGGGCGGAAGCGAGCTGAAAATTAGACATGCATTGGGAAAATCCAAATTTGCTTTGGTTGTTGCTGGTGGTTCCACCAGCCCTGGCGCTATTTTTCTGGTGGCGCGAGCGGTCGCGGCAACGCATCGTGGCGCAATTTATCGAGGCCCGGCTGCTTTCGGCGCTGACAGTGGGCATTTCGCCCCGGCGCCGAAAAATCCGGTATGCGCTCCTGGTCCTGGCCGCGGCTTTCCTGATCGCCGCGCTGGCGCGTCCGCAATATGGATTTGATTTGCAGGAAGTGCAGGAAAACGGCCTGGACATTGTCGTGGCCGTCGATACGTCAAAATCCATGCTCGCGCAGGACATCGCGCCGGACCGTCTGGAACGCGCAAAGCTCGCCGCGCTGGAACTAATGCAGGACGCCAAATCCGACCGCCTCGGGCTCGTTGCTTTCGCCGGCCAGGCGTTCCTGGAATGTCCCCTTACCGTGGACGACACAGCTTTCGAGCAAAGTGTCCAGGCTCTGGATGTGAATTCGGTTTCGGAAGGAGGCACTGCGATCGCCAACGCCATTGACACCGCTCTAACCGCCTTCAAGGAAAACGGCCATTATAAAACCCTGGTATTGCTGACGGACGGGGAAGACAACGTCAATGAAGCCGCCGCCCTCGCCTCTGCCAAAAATGCCGCGAAAGCCGGCCTGAAGATTTTTACAGTCGGCATTGGCACGACGGAAGGCACATTGATTCGTGTTGTCCTGCCGGACGGAAATTCTGATTACGTTCGCGACTCGGACGGCAATGTGGTCAAGACACATTTAAACGAAACGTTGCTTCGCGAGATTGCCGGGGCAACCGGCGGCTTTTACCTCCCGCTTCGCGGCGCTGATACGATGGACGTGTTATATGACCGCGGCCTGGCGCCACTGCCCAGGTCACAGGGCGTGGGAAAAACGATTCGCAATTACCACGAACAATTTCAATGGCCCCTGTCTCTTGCCATCCTTTTGTTGATTGCCGAAATACTTCTGCCTGAGCGTAAAAAATCGCAGGGCCAGGGGCCTGCAACCCAACCGGAATATTTTGCTTTTGGCGGAGGAGAAGCGCGCGCCGGAAAACCCGATGGCGAAACTGGTGTTCCGCCAATAATCAATGTACCGCCGGCGACCGCCGTGATATTGCTTGGTTTCCTCCTGTTGCCCATGGCCGCCACAGCGTCGCCGGCGAGCGCCTTGCGAGCATATAATTCCGGCAACTACACGAACGCGCTTGAAGAGTATTCCAACCTCGCGGCGGTCCAAACGAATGATCTTCGCCTGGTTTTTAACGCCGGCGACGCCGCCTATCGCGCGACAAATTACGATTTGGCGCAAATCCTATTCGAACAAGTCACGCTGGCTCCTGATATTACCCTCCAGCAGAAGGCTTACTATAACCTCGGCAATACCCAGTTTCAGGAAGCAAAACAGGCAGAAGACCTGGACTCCCTGCAGTCCGGCTTTGAAACGGCGGCTAAAAGTTACGCACGGGCCGTGGATTTGAATACTAATGACACCGACGCAGCATTCAATTTGGCGTTCACCAAAGACGCTATCGACCGAATCAAGGCATTCCGGGCAATGCTGCTGCGCGCCAAGCACGAGGCAGACCTGGACGTGCAACGCGCGGAATTTCACAAGGCGCTCGAGATTATGGCGCCGCTCCAAAACAGCCTGCAAAAAACCGCGGCCGCCAAACAATTCCAGGATTTCACCAAACGACTAAAGCAAATCGATGATATCGCGACCCCTCATACTCATTAGCCTGCTGTTTTTGAGCGCGGTGACAGCGCGGGCCCAAATCAACGAAAGCGCCGATGATTTCTTCAACGGCGGCGCCCAGTTTTATATCTCCAACAGTATTCCCGACGCGCTAAAACGGGTCGAAAGCGGCCTAAAAATCTACCCTGACAGCACAAAACTAAAGAAACTCGAGGAATTGCTAAAACAACAGCAGCAACAGCAGCAGCAAAACCAACAGAATCAGCAACAACAGCAAAAAAGCCAACAAAACCAGCAGAATAAGTCGCAGAAGAATCAGAGCCAAAACCAGCAATCCCAGTCGCAAAATCATCAACAGCAGAACCCGCAACAGCAGCAATCGCAACAAAACCGGCAAAACCAGGCAAATCAGCAAAAACCACAGGAAGAACAGGCCCGGCAAGCCCATGCCATGACGCCAGAACAGGCAAAACGGCTTTTGGATAATCAAAAGGAGAATGAACAGGTTTTGCAGTTCAAACCGCAAAACCAGTCTGAAATCGCCAACCAACCCCTCAAAGATTGGTGAATCAGGGGAGCTTATTTACACAAGGCACTACAAATAAGGTATTTACACGCTAAATTTTGATGCGGATTCTTCTTGTGTTCTCCAAAAAACGGCCCTATTATTAATTGGCGTCGGTCTTCTGGCATTCGCATTCTCGAAGTTGACGGAATTCGCAAAACTGGCGCGGCTGTTTTTGGTTTGGACACATTTCTCTGAACTAAAACGGCTTTGAGCGGTCTTATTTTTATGTTGAACCGAAAAAATATGGCATCCCATGGCCGTCAAAACGGCAGTGGGCGACAAAGCGCAGAGGCAAAAAAGGCTACGCGACGGCGCTTTATTATTTCAAATAAAGCACGACGTGAAGAGCCTAAGGCTGCCGAATCCAATGGCAAGCCCAATCTCGCTTCGGGCCAAAACGGGCACACGGCTCAAACCGCCCCCGTTGGCCAGCCCTCCGTTGAACTCAATGAGACGATAAAAACACTTTTGCACCTGGCCCAGGAGCACGGTTACGTCACCTATGACGATATCAACGATGTATTGCCGGATAACCTGAATCCGGACGACTTGGACACGTTGATGACCAAGTTGCGCAGTCTGGACGTCGAAATCGTCATGGATAGCGCTGAAGCGGAGCGGGCAAAACAGCCTGAGCCTGCCCATGCCGAGGAAGATGACGAGGCGCGCTTGGAAATCCTGGACGATCCCGTTCGCATGTATATGAACCAGATGGGCAAGGTCCCTCTGCTCACGCGTGAACAGGAAGTCGAAATCTGCAAGAAGATCGAGGAAGCCGAAGTCTCAATGAAGACGATCGTCTACGGCCTCGGATTCACGGCCAAGGAACACATCGCCATCGCCGAAAAATTGCTTTCGGAGCCGCCCAAAGAGCGGTTCGACCGCGTGATTGTCGACAAAAAAGTCGCCAATCGCGAAGGTCATTTGCGCGAATTGCGCAAGCTCATCAAAAAGGTCC